>JAYVND010000488.1:0-4223 GCA_043758635.1 Bdellovibrionales bacterium | reverse complement strand
TGAACGCTGCATGCAACTAACCAGCAATCAAATCGCATCGAAGGTGTGAGGCCACTCCCCTCCGGTTTCTGGAAAACAAAGATTGCGTAAGTTCTCTGAATCGAAAAAACGGGGATGAAATGAAGCAGTCTCTTTATCAAAAATCGAAATCTCAATTTTCTATGAGCGCACTGCTGATTTTAATCATCGGTGCGGGATCACTTTCTGGCTGCAGCATGATTGGCAAACACGTCAATGCGTATGAGCGAAGCACTCTGAGCAAACCGGGGATGCTACTTGTTGAGAATCCTCAAGAACAAGCGTCAGTTAATCATATGTACAATGCGCGCGAAGGATCAGTTGGCGGCATGGGTGGAGCTGGAGGTGGCTGTGGCTGCAACTAACATAAGTTTGAAAAAAAAATTGATCCGCTATTCGAAAGCGAGTTTACTCTTTTGTTTAGCAACGTTTTCGCTGATCGGCTACCAGAACTGCATGGGTCAAAAGGTTGATCTTTCTAGCAGCACTCCTGGAGCCTCCGAAGTTGCGGCATGCGCTCCATCAACAACCGATCTTTCTAATTTCGCGAGCCCGCACGCCGAGATGCAAACAAACTGCGTCGGTTGTCATGGTGACACTTCGAACTCGGCATCGGCAGTATTTAGGCTCTACACATCGTCAAGCGACGCAAATGCCGAATCTGACAACTTCTGCAGTTTGCAAGCGAAGACTCTTGCTCGCGTCAAAACGCAGGTCATAGATAGTTCACCTCACCCAATCCATATTACGATCTCGAGCGCCCCCAGCTTGTACGCTTACCTCTCGTCGATGTGATTTAGTGTAATGTGATTTAGTGTGATTTGATTAATTGTGATCTGATATGAGCTTACGGAACTGGCAATGGGCAGAGATCAGGAAATACTTGCTTCAACGCCACCGAGTCGCTTCAAGCAGGCGTCTCAAACTATAAGCATGTCAGTTGAGTCGTCTCAAATGAATAACTGAAAAAAGCGCCTGAAGATTTGCCAGTGCGCTCCGGCCCAACAAACAAGCCAGTCAAACAAGCCAGTCGAACAAAATCTAACTAGTATCCAATATCCACGGCTTCAATTGAGAGTGGATTTAGTAGTCACTTAATTGGACAATGGTCGAGTTCCAACCTTATCTCATCCGCAGATTTTCGAAGGACAATCGGTGGCTAGGCGCACGCGACTATTGAAAGTCGAATGTGTCGATTTCATAGCTCATCAAACAGACGGCGAACTGCTCAGAGCCCTAATAGCTGTCCACGATCTTGACAGGTGTCTACCGCAAATTGCGTTGTAGAGAATCTAGACGCGGTTTTTGAGGGCTTCAAATTTGCACAACCTATCTGTGAGCGGCGAGTCATCAATAACTTCAAGATCCTACAGATTTGCACCTACTGATTTGCACCTACAGATTGCACGACATTGAGGATGTAATTGAGCTAGCCGTTCGTTTCAGGCACCGGGGGGAATATGAAAAAGTCTACAAATGAGATTGATCTGCGAGCCACTTGGGAAGATAAATCTTTATCTTTTTTGACTCTCAAACATTCCATGTCGATTGGAACCAAGGTCGCTACAGTTGGCGCAATGGTCGCGGTCTCCGCAGTCCTTGCTCAACGAGGCTATGCCGCAATCACGGTCGACACCGCATCTTCCGTGACACCGGCGCGCACGCAAGCTCGCGATCTTTTTAAGGCGCTCACCACGATTGGTTTGCCAATCGATGACGCTCGACTCAAGACAATGGAAAGCGACATTGCCTCTGGTGACGTGCGCTCGGCTGCAAAAGTTGCGACAAGCGATCCGCTTTTTTACAATGTGCGCGTACGCGATATTGCAAAGGCGATGTCGACAGTGGACACGTCGGTTCGCGCACCAATGAGTGACTTTGTTGCAACCTTTATCGGAGTGGTGCGGGACAGCGACACGACTTCGGCAAAAACACTTCTCACCGGAAATTTTTCGTACGTCGCTGATCCAACAAAAACCATGGTCAACGGCATGCAAGCTGTCCCACAAGGCGACGGTGATTTCTTAAATTCAAATAATCACTACGACGCAATCACAAACGGGAATTTTTCTCTCTCAGATGTTTTAATCCGTAAGGAGGGTCAGCGCGTGATCAGCGCCAACACCGGCGCGGTGATGGCTCATCCGGATCCAGCTGGCCTCATCACCTCTTACGCGTTTCAAAAGGCACATGCTGTGATGGGTACCAACCGTCGTTTGGTTCAGTATTCGATGAAGATATTTATGTGCGTTGAAATGGCCGACTGGGCAGATGCTACTGCGCCAGACAACCGGGTTGGTCGAGACGTCGACCGCGTCCCATCTGGAAGTTCAGGCAAATATCTGCAAACGTGCAAGGCATGCCACGGTCAGATGGACGGCTTCCGCGGTGCCTTTTCACACGTCGACTTTAACAACAACAGCGCAACTTATGCCACTGGCGTACAAGGCAAAATGAATCGCAACGGCGACGTCTTTCAAGGCGGCTTCATATTGCAAGATGATTCGTTTTTGAATTACGCAACCGAGCCTGCCAATCAAGATAAATTCGGTTGGCGTTCAGCGAATTTAACTGGAAATGGAATGGGTCAATTTGCTTCGATGCTTGCAGACTCGCAGGGCTTCAGCCGCTGCATGGTTCGCCGGGTTTTTACAAATGTTTGCAAGCATGTGCCGAGCACGGCGCAAGAAACTTTGATTCGCAGCATGGCTACAGATTTCGAAAACGACAGTTATAACTTGCGAAATGTTTTCGAGCGAGTCGCCATTCATCCACAGTGCCTGAATAACGGTTGATCCCAAGGATCACAATTCAGCCGATCCCCAGCGATCACAAAGCAGCCGATTCGAGCAGACCCGAACTAGAACGTTTCTCATTGAATTAAACAGGGTGGGTACTATGAAGAAACTTTTGAATATCACGTCAGGCCGCACACAAATTGGTTTAGCCCTATTGGGCGCCACGCTGATGATGGGTTTCCAAAACTGCGCGCCAGGAACTCTAAGCACTTCATCTACGTCTTCTTCGATATTTAGCGTCGGCGATGGATCCATGGATTCGACCTCCAACGATAAAATTGCGTACCAGGTCAATTACTCCGAAAATATTTTAACCTCAATGCTCACCGTCACAGGTGTCCCCGCAAGCCGCACGACAATGAACTCTTACTCCGACAAAAAAACAAAAATTTCGGAGACAGGCCTTGCAACTGCGATCACGGCCCCAATGTGGCTCGCAGTCACGAACCTAGCCGGTGATGTTTGCGAGGATTTAGTGACCCAAGAGGCTGCACTCACCGCACCCGATCGCAGCTTCTTTGGCCAAGTCGACTTCGCGCAGGGCCCGTCTAAAGTTTCTGCTGCCATCCAAAATGATGTTGTTCGTCGCATGGCTCGAGCTTTCTGGGGCCGCAATGAAACCGCCCAAGAACTCTCTTTGATTAAAAGTGCGGTCTCAAGCTCGTTCTCCGCATCGGCTTCTGGCACGACCGATAACGGAACGATGACTCAGAATGAGATGCTCTTCTTTTGCTCGGGAATGCTCGCATCACTTGATTCCCAGAAACTTTAATAGAAGGCATCAGCAGAGAAGCGAGGCAAAGATTAACATTTGCTCGCGACATAGGGGTCAAGCTCAGAACGTTTTAAGTCGATTAACTCTTCGAATCGCAGTGAGGATGGGGTCATGGGAAAGAAAAAAAGTTTCGTAGATGAAAATGGTGTTCCGAAACCGGTCTTCTTGCACGACGATCATAAAAAACCATCGAACCGTCGCGAATTTTTGGCGTCTGGACTTCTGGGATTCTCAGGCTACATGTTCACGCCATCGATTCTTGCCGTCTTGGCCAAACCCCAGTTTGCGTATGCAGATGACCCGAGTTGTGCAGCTGTCAATGCGGTATCGATGCCTGCATTCGTGAATATCAACCTCTCGGGTGGAGCTGCAATGGCGGCAAATTATCTGCCGCTTGATGCGGGCGGAGCGATGCTTCCGAGCTATGACGTGCTCGGAGCTGGTTCTGCTCCGACGATGGAGAAAGAGTTCGGGCAGGTTATTTTCTCTGGAGCGCCGACTGGAAGCACTCGGCTTGGCTCGCAAATGCTTGCCGGAATTCGTATGGCGGCCACGGCCACCACACTCGGGAACTCGTCGTTTCTCGCAGCATGTGCGCCTTTACAAGATGATTCGAACACGAATCAAATTGA
>JAYVND010000487.1:0-12825 GCA_043758635.1 Bdellovibrionales bacterium | reverse complement strand
CCTTAAAGAGCTCCTTCGCATTCTTAATCTCGAGAGCGTTGACCAAAACTTGGTCAACGTGATCGACGAGAATGATTTTGAAATCCTTCATGACTTCTTTTGGAATATCCTTGAGATCCTTTTCATTCTCCTTCGGAATAATGATCGTTCGGATTCCACCGCGGTGAGCCGCGAGTGTTTTCTCTTTTAAACCACCGATTGGTAGCACGCGGCCACGAAGAGTTACTTCACCGGTCATTGCAACAATGCGCTTGACCGGAATTTTCGTGATTGCGGAAACAATCGAAGTCGTCAAAGCGATACCTGCGGACGGACCATCTTTTGGAATGGCGCCTTCGGGAACGTGGATATGGATATCAACGTTTGCAAAGTAATCCTTCTCGAGGCCAAAGAGCGGTCCACGCGATCGTACATAGCTCATCGCTGCCGAGCAAGATTCCTTCATGACGTCGCCCAACTGCCCCGTGATCGTGAACTTTCCACGTCCTGGGACAACTGCAGCTTCGATCACCAAAAGATCGCCACCAACTTCGGTGTAAGCCATTCCGTTAGTTAAACCAATTTCGTTTTCTTCTTCGATTTTGCCGAACTTGTACTTGTGTGGTCCAAGTAATTCGATCAATTTCGTCGGAGTTACAATAAAGCCTTTGCCATTGTTCGAAATGTAAAGCGGCTTCGGATTCTTATCGGTGGCCTTCTTCGAAGTTTTGACCTCGTGGATGGCCTGTTCTTTGATAATGATCTTTGCAACCTTACGACAAACGTTTGCAATTTGGCGCTCAAGATTACGGACCCCCGCTTCACGCGTGTAATAACGGATAATGTTGCGGATGGTTTGCTCCGCGACCGTCACTTTGCGAGCTTCGAGGCCGTGAACTTTAAGTTGCTTCGGCACCAAGTACTTCTTAGCGATGTGGAATTTCTCAGCTTCGATGTAACCTTCAAGGCTGATAACTTCCATTCGATCGAGCAAAGGGCGCGGAATCGTATGGAGTGAATTCGCAGTCGTGATGAACATCACCTTGGAGAGGTCGTAGTCGACCTCAAGATAATGATCCACGAATGTCGAATTTTGCTCAGGATCCAAAACTTCCAAGAGCGCCGACGACGGATCGCCGCGGAAGTCGTTGCTCATCTTATCGATTTCATCGAGAAGCAAGATCGGGTTGCCCGTGTCTGTCTTACGAAGAGCTTGCAGGATTTTACCTGGCATCGCACCGACATAAGTTTTACGATGACCTCGAATCTCGGCCTCGTCACGAACTCCCCCTAGGGAAATACGCGCGAAACTCTTACCCAAAGATTTCGAGATCGAGCGCGCGAGCGAAGTTTTACCTACACCTGGCGGTCCAACCAAGCAGAGGATAGGTCCACGCATATCAGGAGCAATCGCCTGCACAGCGAGATGTTCCAGAATACGCTCTTTGACTTTTTCGAGTCCCCAGTGGTCTTCGTCTAAGATCTTTTCGGCGTCAGCGATATTGTGTTTGTCGTCAGAATAGTTCGTCCAAGGAAGACTCAACATCCAGTCGATGTAATTCCGCACAACAGTTGCTTCCGCACTCATTGGTGACATCATCTTGAGTTTTTTGATCTCTTTGAGAGTCTTCTCGCGAGCCTCTTCGCTCATTTTCTTTTTGCGAGTGGCCTCTTCGAGATCTGCAAGCTCCGCCTGGTAATCATCTTTCTCACCAAGTTCTTTTTGGATCGCCTGCATCTGCTCGTTGAGGTAGTACTCTTTTTGCGAGCGCTCCATTTGTTTCTTCACGCGCGTGCGAATCTTTTTCTCGACCTCGAGAATTTCAATTTCGCCCGTCATCAGATTCAAAAGTTGCTCAAGGCGCTTGCCTGGATCTGCAACTTCGAGGATTTTTTGTTTATCTTCGAGTTTCAAATTAAGCTGAGCCACGATGATATCTGCAAGTTCGCCCGCAGTTTCAATCGTCGACACGCGCATCAAGATCTCAGGCGGAATACGTTTGTTGAGCTTCACGTATTGTTCGAATGTGTTCTTCACAGAACGCATCAAAGCCTGGGCTTCTACCGGGTTCTCGACGACTTCTGGCAGATCGACGACTTCGACCGTGAAGTAATTTTCGTTATTGATAAAGCTTTTGATACGAACGCGACGCTTGCCCTCTACCAAAACTTTAACAGTACCGTCTGGAAGGCGGAGCAATTGGATGATAGTTCCAACCGTGCCGACTTCGTAGACGTCACTTGGCTCGGGATTATTAGTTTTTGCGTCTCGCTGAGCTGCCAATACAATGTCGGACTGTTTGCTCATCGCTTCTTCAAGAGCGTTGATGCTCTTTTCGCGACCCACAAACAGGGGCATCATCATGTGCGGGAAAATGATCAAATCCCGCAATGGCAGTAAGGGAAGTTTGTAACTCTCAGACCGTCCAGGTCCATCGCTCATAGCGTCTCCTTCCATGGCGCCGGCTTTCGCACAGGCCAAGCTCAAATGATCCAGAACTCGTGCTCTAAATTAGTTTATAAGTCGGGTGCATCCACTCCAGCGTCCAATGTGACTTGGGCACTTTCATATTCTCGTGCGCTCATGCTCTCGAGGTTAGACACACATTCTCTTACAAAGAGTTACTTGTTCAGGTGAGCTTCGGAAGGGCAACTTTCGTCGACCCCAGGTTATCTTACGACATCCCGGGATCTTCGAGAGGCCGCTCGCTTTTTCAAGCGTTAAGCACTCTCGGCTGAGTCATCATCCTTCTTGGCTTTTGCCTGAAACTCTTCCATTTCGGCCGCCGTTCGGTAGATCAACGTTGGCGCTTTATGGAGAGTGATAACCTCTTCATCAATGATACATTCTTTGACGTCAGGTTTACTAGGAATTTCGAACATGACTTCCATCAACGCCGACTCGATAACACCTCTGAGACCACGTGCTCCGGTCTTGCGAATAAGTGCCTCGCGAGCAATTGCGCGTAGAGAGGCGTCGGTGAACTTAAGATCTACTTTTTCGAAACCAAACAATTTTTGATACTGTTTCGTCAAAGCGTTCTTAGGCTTTATAAGGATGTCGATGAGAGCTGATTC
Source organism: Bdellovibrionales bacterium (assembly GCA_043758635.1). GTDB lineage: Bacteria > Bdellovibrionota > Bdellovibrionia > Bdellovibrionales > JAMPXM01 > JAYVND01. The sequence goes on along the minus strand of JAYVND010000487.1, from coordinate 9,768 downwards.
CTCGAGTGGGTCTAGGACCGCCAAGACCGGAAGACGTCCAATGAACTCGGGGATGAGACCGAATTTCACGAGATCGTCTGGCTCAAGTTTCTGTAGAATGTTTGCATCCTTGTCTTTTTCGCTTTGCGTTTTGATATCTGCCATGATGCCAAGAGACTTCGAGCTTAAACGGTTTTCCACAACTTTATCCAGACCGACGAACGCTCCACCCACAATGAAGAGAATGTTAGACGTATCGACCTGAATGAATTCTTGCTGTGGATGCTTGCGACCACCCTTAGGCGGAAGATTTGCAACTGTGCCTTCAAGAATCTTTAAGAGAGCTTGCTGAACGCCTTCGCCCGAAACGTCTCTTGTGATCGACGGATTTTCGGATTTGCGAGTGATTTTATCAATTTCGTCGACATAGATCACACCACGTTGACACTTTTCTACGTCGTAATCGGCAGCCTGCAAGAGGTTGAGGACGACGTTCTCGACATCTTCACCGACAGAACCGGCTTCGGTTAGTGTCGTTGCATCAGCCATCGCGAACGGCACATTCAAAACGCGAGCGATCGTTTGGGCAAGCAAAGTTTTACCGGAGCCCGTTGGGCCGATTAAGAGGATATTCGACTTTTGGAGTTCGATGTCGTCTTTTTTGCCGCCCATTGAATTGACGCGTTTGTAATGGTTATGCACAGCAACCGCGAGGGATTTCTTCGCGCGCTCTTGGCCGATGATGTAATCGTCCAAGTGAGCCTTGATGTCGATCGGGCGTGGGACTTTGAGAGAGGCCTTGGTGTTATCCTCGCGTTCACGCTCTTCAGCAATGATATCATTGCAGAGTTCGATGCATTCATCGCAGATATAGACGCCGGGTCCAGCGATCAATTTTTTTACTTCGTTTTGGCTTTTGCCGCAAAAGCTGCAACGCAGAAGTCCCGATGTTGTCTCTTTTTTATTCATGCCCGTATCCCTTTGGCTCGATGCAGCCCGATTCTTAAGATGTGCGCGAAATCTATTGTCCAAACGAAGTGCCCAGTCGAAACCAGGTAACTATCAGAGCGATTTGGTGCGATTATTTTTTTACTTTTCGACCCTGAACAACGAAATCAACAAGTCCAAAGGCTTTCGCTTCTTCTGAACTCATGAAATGGTCGCGGTCCATCAAGCCATCAAGATGAGCGTAATCTTTGCCTGTGTGATTGACGTAAATTTCAGTCAATCGACGTTTGGTATTAATCATCTCTCGAGCATGAATTTCGATATCGCTCGCTTGCCCAGAAAGACCACCCATAATATGCGGCTGATGAATCATCACACGCGAGTGCGGAAGCGCGTAACGCTTGCCTTTCGCGCCTGCCGTAAGCAGAAGAGATCCCATGCTTGCAGCCAGGCCAATGCACGTTGTTGCCACGTCACATTTTACAAACTGCATAATGTCATAAATGCCAAGCCCCGCTGTCACGCTGCCGCCTGGAGAGTTAATATAAAGCTGAATATCTTTTTCAGGGTTATCAGCCTCGAGAAAAAGCATCTGCGCGATCACGATATTCGCAACGTCATCGTTGATCGGCGTGCCGAGCATGATGATGCGGTCTCTGAGTAAGCGCGAGTAAATGTCGTAGCTACGTTCGCCTCTTGAAGTCTGTTCGACCACTATCGGAATCAGCGGCACTGTGTATCCTCTCGCTGCGCTATATTTCCCAACTACAACCGCAATTTTAGCTGCGATTTCTTGGGAGTCGTTCATCGGTGTTTTACGCCAAGTTGCTTTTCTTTAGGCCAGTCATAATGTCTGCACTTATCCAAGCTTGACAAGGCATTGTCAGAATCTTTTGACAATGCTTTGTCACAATCTTTTGAGAAGTCTTTGTCAGAGTGCCGTGACAACAAGTTGTCAGAGTTTACCGACACGATCTTGTCGGTGAATCGCTTCACAGACTTAAACAGCTTAAACTGGAATCGAGACGTCGGTTGAAATTTCGCGCTGACATTTTAGTTCCTAGTCCATTGTGATACGTGACATGGGGCTTCCATCGCCATAGACTGCACAAGCTTCAAACAGGTGCTCCCGTGTCGGACGATCTAGACGCGTTTTTGGACCAGAAACGGACCAGAAACGGAAGAAAAACGGAACAGAAAAGCCGGAGAACCGGAACTGAAACAGGACGGAAACCGGACCGGAACTGAAACAGTTAAAAACCGCTTCGAGATTGATCGCCGACGCGAATCGGTGCGACTCCGTGATGCTTTGCTTCAGACTCGTATCGGGAACTCTTCACACTGGACTTTAGGCAAGGCCCGCATCAATTATTGTTTTAAAAGAATCAGAGACCTTGAATAGCGACAGCTCAGAGAAAGTAGGCTTATGAAAATCGCAGTAGCAAAAGCAGCGTTGGACAACTTGGCAGCGAGCACTGGCACTGACACCTTGGTTGTATTTGTCTCGAAAAAACAAGAAGGTAAAAACAGCGCGAAGGCAGTAAAGGCCAGTCAGATTGTTCGCACGACTGAAAAAATCGCATCGAAACCGTCTGCTTTTTCATCGGCGAAAGCGATCGTCGAGGGCGTGTCGAAAGCCATTCAAGCAAAAATTGCTCTCGCTTCTGATGATGGCGTCATTACTGGTGCTGTTAATGAAACAGTCTTTCTTCGCGATGCGGGTGTCGCGGGAACTCGTCATATTTTAACAGTTGGCCTCGGTGAAACTGCAGGTCTTGACCTGGAACGCATTCGCCAAGGCGCTGCATCTGCCGTTAATGCCCTCAAGAATGCGAAAAGCAAACGCGCGGCGATTGCTTTGGACTCCCTCCCTCACAATAGCTTCTCAGCAGACGAAACTGCCCAGGCAATGACAGAAGGCGCGCTACTTGCCAATTACGTGTTCACAGATTTCAAAGATGGCGCAGCAGCTGCCAACACGCTCGAGAGCCTACAACTCGTAACTTCGAGCAAAGCAAAATCGCATGACCGCGGCGTTGAAGTCGGAACAATTCTCGCTGAAGCCGTGAACTTTGCGCGTCGTTTAGGCGATCGCCCGGGCAATCGCATGACACCGGCAATGCTCGCAGACGAAACGGTAAAAGCGGCAAAGGGTTCGAAACTTAAAGTTAATATTTGGGACCGCACTCGCATTAAAAGCGAAAAAATGGGCTCGTTTCTAAGTGTCTCGCTCGGGAGCACAAATGAGCCGAAATTCATATTGATGGAGTACAACGGGGCGGCAGCTTCGAAGCGCCCTGTTTGCTTCGTTGGTAAAGGTCTTACATTTGACTGCGGTGGAATCAGCATCAAGCCAGCTGCCGGCATGGAAGAAATGAAATACGACATGTGCGGCGGCGCCAATGTCATCGGCACGATGCTTGCGATCGCACGATTGAAATTACCAATCAATGCAATTGGTTTTGTTCCGACGACTGAAAACATGGTTGGACCATTGGCGACGAAGCCAGGCGACATCGTCATCGCGCGTAACGGCAAATCGATCGAAGTGAACAACACCGATGCCGAAGGGCGTTTGATTTTAGCCGATGCTCTCGTTTATGCATGTGAGCAGGAGCCTTCATGTGTTTTTGATATCGCGACTCTCACCGGCGCGATGGTCGTGGCACTCGGAAATCTCCACACTGGTTTTTACACTCGTGACAACAAATTGGCGCAGAAAGTTCAAGCAGCCGCTGAGACATCTGGCGAGTGGGTTTGGAGAATGCCACTTACGGACTTCCATGTTCGTGACATGAAAGGCACCTATGCGGACCTTTCGAATATTAGTGCCGGCAAAGGGGCAGGTTCTGCAACAGCTGCTGGATTCTTGGAACAGTTTGTTTCTAAAGAAATTCCGTGGGCTCACTTCGACATCGCCGGCACAGGGTGGCATGTGGGAGATCGCTTGCCGTACTGCCCGCGCAAAGGCGCGAGCGGCGCGATGATTCGAACATTTGTACAACTTGCACAAGAAGTCTGAGGAGATCTTATGAAATTGAATTCTCAAATGACACGTATCACTTTAGCGGCGGCCAGCCTTTTGACTGCTGCTTTTGTTTCTATTTTTGCATCAGCCGCATCTGCCCGCGCGATGATCGTGTCGGGGACGCCAACGACGATGACGGCGACGATGACACAAACCTTGTCCCCGCTGATGACCCAGGTGCCTGCTGGATTTGACACGCAAGCTTGGAGCAATTGGATTCTCGCCGTTGTGGCGACGGGAACACCTACAGAAATGCCAAATGGAATTTATTTAACGAAGGCGCGTATCGAGCCTGCTGATAGCACGAAAACTCACCAGGCTGATTACTTCAGCACCGTGGGCGGCTTCAGACCAGATGGCTCGTTTGCTGTCGACCACGTGGAAGGCGTGTCGGAAACTTGGACGATCGCGACCGATGGGCAGCGCGACATTGATCAGTGGCTATTCTCGGTTTCTCGTGACGGGGATCTCTTGCGGACTTTACACATGCGATTGGTTGAGACCGAAGAAGGTCAAGTTTTGCAAGATGATGTTGTTCCTTCGACTGCTGATGAATCGATGGCGAGATGGATTGCGCAACTGGACTCTTGGTATGCCGTGAAGACGGGAACTGGCTCGATGGGCGGCGGAACGCTCGCTCCGGAACCCGTTCTTGCTCCTGCGGCGCTTGCAAACGATGCGGGCGCAACGGGATCACACGCCGGACTGATGTTTCAATTCATGTACTGATCATGCACTAACCATGTACTGATCATGCACTGATCTTGTTTTCACACTCTGCAGCTGCTTATTGCCTTGTCGTTGCAGAATCTGTCGCACCCGACGAATTTGCACTCTGGCGCCAATTTAAATCAAAAGACTGGCTCGTGATCTGCAGTGCGTCCTGGTGCGAAATTGTCACTTCCTGATTTTCGCGTCCGCTGTTGTAAAGGCGGATCGACTCGAGGGCCCACTTGGTTGGCCAAGCATCGAGAACATTCGCGAATTTGAAATTTGTGGCCCCGCCATCAAACGTCAACTTAGCGTCACCTGGGTTCTGCGCGAGAATGCGATTCACCGGAATCCAAATCGGCGCAATTTGAGTGATGTCTAGATCAGCGACGCAGGGGCCTTCGATCATCATCTCGGTTTTTTCGCCGCTCGATGCAACGCCTTCTGCCACGAATGTCATTTGAATTTGATCGTAAAGGTCGCAGGCTAGTTGGCTGCGGCCTTCAGCATCACTCATTACAAAGTGCCCGAGCTCTATGCCTTGTTGATCATCTTGTAGAATCACTCGCGCTGCCGTGAGCAACCTTTTACGTGAGGCATTGATCAACTCTTGCCCTTGCAAGCCCGAGAAATCAAGATCACGACGAATCGCTGCAGGCACTCGGGCACCGGGCAATTTTGTTTGCAACTCTGTAAACTGACGAAGTTCAGCTGATTGAAGCGATACGAATACGCCGCAAGCCATCGCCGCTGCAAAACCCACTGCTCCAACAATCACGCGATTTTTCATCTTTGACCGCCTCGATCTCTTAACTCTACCAAATCATTGTCTTACTTGTAACGTATCGGAGTGAAGCGTGAAAATCGGAGTCACCACCAAACGTTCTAGACTTCCGGCCAGCAGCCGTTGGTCCAGTCTAATTAGCTTTTACGTTTTCAATTCAACAGACTCAGTTGCCATTGCAGACGCAGTTGCAGACGCAGTCCCCGTTCCACCGACATCTTCACACATGCGTCGGTAGTTTTTATAACGGATGCTCATCTCCGCACTCTCTCGACCAATGGCGAGGGCTCCGAGCTTTGCGACCCAACCGTAAACGTTTTCCATCGGATGGCCTTCGACCGAAACTTTGAGATCCGAAACACAAAGGCGTTTATAAACTGCGCCCGGAGAGTTCAGACTTTCGGTCGGGCCCTTTTCGCTGTGCGACCGTAAAAATCCACCCGCGAGCTGACATCCCAAGAGGTAGATCGTCGGCTCGGCCGTGATGCCCTCAGCGACGACAATCGAGGGAACACCTTCTTGAATGATCACCTCTTCAACGTCACGTCCACCTTTGGCTGCTTTCATTTTTTTACGAGTTTTGTTGTTGAGTGCAAGAATCTCAGCGCCGGACTCCGCTCGCATCACCGCCAAGCCGTAAGTTCCCGAATTATTTTTAACAAACAAAACTGGCTTATCCTTGATGCCAAGCTTTGCGTATTTATCGCCCATGCGCGCAATCATTGCATCGACTTGAGTTGCGAGAGCTGTTTTGCTTGTTTCATCTGACATATCGAAGCCCGAGAAAAGCTCAGTCTCAACCGTCAAAAGCCAAGGGTCGATCTCAATCAACTTTGCGAACTCTTCGCAAAGTTGATTGTAATGCTTGAAGTAAGTACTTTTTTTGCGTTGGTACCAGCCTAGTTCGCGCGGCGGATTTATCACCGACTTAAGCTCGGCTCCCCATTCTTCGTAATATTCAGAGAAATCGTTGTTACTAATGACGAGATCAGGGGTGAAACCCTCGACCGTGAGCTCGCCATTTTTAAATACTGCGGAATGTACGGGTACGTCGCCAAATGACATGCTCTTCATCGTGAAACCAGCCACGGGTTGGGCCCGTGGAATTCCAATTTCAACTTCGACCCCTGCGTCTTCAATTAAAAGGCGAAGAGCCGAAACGTTGTCCCAGTAGTAAGCATTATTGGTATGCTCTTCTGTCAAAAGAAGAATGCGCTTAACGTCGAGGCCTTTTCCCTTGTAATGCCGATCAAGATAGGTGCGCACGAGTTCGCCACTGTGCTCTCGATCGGTGCCGCAAATATTGTTAAAGCCCGCTGGAAAAATATTGGCGTCAACATTAACAACTTTGAATCCCGAATCGCGAATGTCATAACTCGAATAAAACGGCAGATCGATTTGTTTGCGCACCTCGCAGAACCAGTTTTCGACTTTGTCGATGTGTTTAACGATCTGTTTGTGAATCGCATCTTGAATCATAGGACCTCTTAATTAACGCCCAATTAAAGGTTGGGATCATCTTTGGGTGAAGACTTATTTGCCGGAGGATTCTTTGGCTCTATCATTTTCAGCTTAGGTTCGCGTGGAATTTTTTTCTTGGTATCGGCTGTGTTTCCAGTTTTCTCACTCGCGAGAACTTCGCCCGACTCGATTGTTTGCGGCATGGAAATATTGAGGCTCCGCTGAATGCGTGCAGCCGACGCTGCCGTCAAACCATCGCCTGCCGGTTGTTGCTGCATCACAATTTGTAGTTTGTGTATGAGATCATTAGAGAAATCAAAAATCTCGTTCGCTTCTGGCGAATCCTCAGCTGAGTCAGGCAACTGCAGCGCTTTCAATCGAATGAGGCGATCCATCATTTCACTCGCCAAATTCCATTGGGAATACTGAGCATCGCGTTTTGCTAGGACTAGATCATCCAATTTCGGATAAGGAGGAATTTGCAAAACAGTGAAAAGATCGCGGTAGCTGCCGATCAAGGACTGGCTCGCCTCATGCGACCAAGGATCCTGGTCAAGAGCCGCTGCCTCAAGCGCAAACTTTTGGGTTTTTTCAAGCTCGCGCAGAACTTTTGCGGCGCTCTCCCAGCTCACCAGCTCCGTCGGAACTTTTCCCATCCGGTACAATGTTTCACCCAGCCACTCCGGATATTTTCCGTGGCTGGAAGCCTTCATTTTCTGAACCGCACCTTCCGCACGAGCGTAGAAAGCATTGGCTTCCCGCGTTGCGCCGACTCGAGCGTACGCTGCGGCTAAGCGACCAGGCACCTCGGCTTCGGTCATTTCGTGATTCAAATACTTGGCGCGGTTTGGCTGAAGTAAATCGAGAAGTGCCGCGATCGTGAGCTGGTCATCGCCCAGCGCTTCGTAGCAGTAAGAGGCTCGGTACAAAGCGTACGCTTGCAAGCGCGGCGCGCGCGTTTGCGTGGATTGGACCGCTTCTTTGTATTTTTGGAGTGCTTCGCTCCAACGATTGAGACCTTCGAGGGCACGGCCCGAATTGATCACCGCGGCTTGCGACCAGCGCGTGCTGCCAAAATCATTTAAAAACTTTTGCAATGTTTCAAGCGCGTCTTCGTATTTTTTTGCAGCCAGAAGTTGCATGCCTTTTTTGTACGAGGGCGGCGCCGAATCAGGAGTCGGGAGAAGCATGTCTTGGAAAATTTCGAGTGCCGGGTTTCCGATGAGTTGCTGATGAGTGCAGCCCAAAAAGCCGAACGACAAAAGCATGTAGCCTCCTAACGCCACAACTGGAACCAGCATCGAACTTCGTCCGAACATTTCGACTCCTCATCGTGACATCGATTGGCGAAGGCCGATCGGTTTAAAGCATCTTTCGCGAACTTTCCGACGAATTCCAATGAACTTGAGCTGCGAATCTCCAGCGCAAGTTCATTGGAATTGGAGCCGCGAATCCGCAGCATGCTCAGAGCTCCGCGAGAACTCCGGCCAAACGCTCGAGATCATCGATCCCATAAATATCTTTTTGATACTCGGGAATTCGAATTAAAACGACGCTTCTGTCGAGAGTCGCCGCGAAGCGCTCGTAAAGATTGTAGCGAATCGAATAATATTCTTTAAACTTTGCGTAGAAATCCCAGACCTTTTCGTAGGCCGGCGAGCGCTCTTTGGCTTCATCAAACGGAGCTGGCAGCCAAATTGGGAATGCCCGGTTGATTATAACCCCCTGGAGATGATAACCCAGATTTTTAAGCTGAGTGCCAAGGTATTTCGCCTCTTGCAGCTTGGCCGCATCGAAACTCGTGACCACCAAAAACTTCGTGTCTTTGCTTTTTAATAGCGTTTCGACGCGCTGACTGCGCTCTCGCAAAATCTTTTGAATCCCGCGCATCGCCGAGAAAAAATCGATGAGCTCTTCAATAAAGGGGCCCCCGGTTAGAACTTCGAGCGATTTTAGAACTGTTCGCGTGCCCTTGCTCACAAGTGCCGCGATAAAGCCCGGAGCTTTGTCGCCCGCACCCATAAACCACTTGGTGATCGCATCCTGAAAAAGTGCGTTGATCCGCTCGGGTGCCGTTAGAAAATCCATCGCATGTTTGGTTGGTGGAGTATCTAGCACAACGAGATCGTACTTTCCACTCTCGGCCGATTGAAGCAAGCGCTCGAGTGCCGTGAATTCTTGCGAGCCGGCAAGGGTGGTTGAGAGTTGCTGGTACAAGCGGTTGCGCATGATCCGTTCAGTGATCGCGTTGTCATTGGAGTGAACCCGAATGAACTGATCAAAGATTTTTTTTGAATCGATGACAGCAGCAGAAAGGCTCCCGATTCTGCCAGCGGTATTCTTCGTGCCGTGAATCGAAACGCCAGCTTTCGCATCAATCGATTGCACTTCTCCTGCCGAATTCAGGCCTGCGTTTGAAAGCGTCACTGGGCTATCACCGATATCATCGAGATTCAACCCCAGCGCCGTCGCTAAGCGTTTTGCGGGATCAACTGTGAGAACCAGAGTGCGCAAACCAATTTGACTAGCACGCACGGCAATTGCCGAAGACATTGTCGTCTTTCCGACTCCGCCACTGCCCGCGCAAACGATCACTCGACTGGATTTCAGAATCGAATCTAGATTTTCCGTAATGCCTCCCCCAGCGCTAACGTTGCTTGGTCGACCAAGACATTTGCATCGTTTGAAAACACGAGTGGGATCTTGAGAATCGCGCCAATTTTTTCGTGAAGGAGTTCCAAAAATTGTTGCTGGCGCTCATTAACTGCGATCAAGTAGCGCGAGAAATCTCCCACGCCACCGCCGGCATCGGACTTCACTAGGCTCTGTAAACTTGAATCGTCTAACGGAAGCTCCA
>JAYVND010000486.1:0-4237 GCA_043758635.1 Bdellovibrionales bacterium | reverse complement strand
ATTCGAAACTACGTGCGTGACCATCATTTATCATTGATCACCGGCGCCTACTCTCGCGATGTAGGAAAACAAAATATATTTAATGCATTTTTCACAATCAACAGTGATGGCCTTCCACAAGTTCCCTACCGCAAAACAATTTTGCTCGCTTTTGGCGAAACTTTTCCTTTTTCGAAGTACATTCCGTATATGCAGCAGCTTTTGCCCGACATGGGAGCTTTTGACGAAGGCTCCGGACCAGCGCTTCAGCAATTGCAGCTCACCCCCACAAATGCGGCACCAAAGACGCTCAACGTTGGGCCACAAATTTGTTACGAAGGACTTTATCCGTGGTTTTCGGCAGAGCTTGCGCGCAAAGGCGCACAGATCTTCGTTAACGTGACGAATGATTCGTGGTTTGGAAAAGATTTTGAGCCTTATCAGCATCTTTACATGACGGCGGCACGGGCCGTGGAATTCCGCCGCCCCCTTATCCGTGCAACAAATACTGGAATCAGCACAGTGGCCCTTGCAAGTGGTGATTTCCTTCGCGCATCTCCGATTCACGAAGAGTGGCAACATGAGTTCCGCGTGCCATATCTCAAAAATCCCGAGCACACGATATACGAAAAAATCGTAGGCCTCTGGATTTATTTGCTCTTTGCAGGCCTCGGAGCTCTTCTCTTTTTTGGACGTAAAAAGGCAAATGAACTATGAATATTCAAACGAATTCTAAACTAAAAAATATGCTTGGACTCGACCTACGCGCGCTTGACTGGCAAGAGATTCTAACCAAGCTTGAATCACTCGCGACCTGCGCTCCAGCGAAAGACCGACTTCGCGCTTTGAGTCCTCTCCCCTCCGCGAACGAGGCGAAACGAAGTTTCACTGAAATTCAAGAAGCGCAGAATGTCTTAGCGCACGGCGAACGACCTTACATGGAGAGCCTGGATCTTTACGTGAATTGGTTCGGCCGTCTCAAAAAACAAGGCGTCTTACTGACAACCGAGTTGCGCGACGTGCGCCACTTCTGTATGGAAGCCATCGCGCTTAGTGAAGTCGTCTTGCCTCTCAACTCAGAGTGGGTTAAATCGATCAAAGATCGCTTGATGAATGCCGAGCATCCTCTCAATGCGATTGATGATGTGATGACTCCGAGCGGTGAAATTCGCAGTGACGCGAGCGAGGCTCTCTCCAATCTTCATAAAGAAAAACAATCACAAACTCGCTCACTGCAAAACACGCTCGACCGTCTCGTCAAACAGCACGACATGGAAACCGTTCTTCAAGATCGTTACGTGACGAATCGTGAAGGTCGCTGGGTCCTTCCGGTTAAATCGGGAATGCAACACTTTTTCCCCGGTCTGATTCATGCTTCTTCACAAAGTAAACAAACTGTATTCATGGAGCCCGAAGAGGTCATTCCACTCAACAATCGCTTAAGACAAATTGAAGTGCAGATCGAAGAAGAAATTGAGCGGCTTTTGACGCAGCTTTCGCAAACATTGAGCTCTATGCTCATGCAATTTTCGTCATCATTTGATGTCATGCTCGAAGCCGATGTGCGTTTCGCCCAGGCGAAGCTATCAGATATTCTCGAGGCGAACGCCGTTCACTTTTCGGATGAACGGCTTGAACTCAAGGATGTTAGACATCCTCTGCTTGTTCTGAAAAACGAAACCGTCATTCCGAATTCAGTCAAGATGGGCGGCGACAAGCGTATCCTCTTGCTTTCAGGCCCGAATGCAGGCGGAAAAACTGTTTTGTTGAAGAGCGTGGGGCTTGCAGCGCAAATGGCTCGATGTGGCTTGCCGGTTTGCGCCGAAGAAGGTTCCGCACTTCCATTTTTCTCGACGATTCTCGTTGCTGTCGGCGACGCTCAGAGTGTCGATGCTAATTTAAGTACATTCGCAGCTCATTTAAAGATATTGAATGAAGCCACAACACTCAAAAGATATGACAAACTTATCTTGTTTGATGAAATATGTGGTTCAACCGACCCCGAAGAAGGCTCGGCTCTTGCAAGAAGTTTCATTAATGCTTATGCCGAAAATCAAGTGTTCGGCGTGATCACCAGTCACTTAAGTCCGCTCAAGACCGGGTGGCAAGTCAACAGCGGCGTGATCAACGGGTCACTTGAGTATAGCGTTGAGTCCGGTCAACCAACATACCAATTTTTTATGGGAATTCCAGGCCAGAGTTTGGCACTTCAGACCGCGCGCCGCGTGGGGGTTGATGAAGCCATCATCAACCGCGCGCTCAATTTTTTAAGCCCCGAAGCTAAAGCTCAGCATCAGTATCTCCGTGAGATTGAGCAAATGAAGGAGGAGCTCTCAGGCCTTCGTAAAGAACTCTACGAAGAGTTGCGTGTGGCGCGGGACAACAAACGCAAATACACTGAAATGGTAAATTTATTCAAGCGTGACCGTGAACAGTTTATGGACCGTACAATTAAAAAGGCCGAACGTAAGATTGACACCATGATTGATCAAGCGAATGTGGACACGATCTTCAAGCGCCACGAGAAACTTCAGCAGATCAAACACGAATTGCCCGAAGTGGTCAAAGCCTCCAATCAATCGAGAGCACGTCCTAAAATGGATACGCCCGAAGACTTCGAGCGCCTCTATCCGGCAGGGTCACGCGTGTTCATTCCAAGTATCGGTCAGGAAGGGACGATTCAAGGTAAAGCCAACTCGAAAGGTGAAATCCCGGTTCTCTCAAATAGCATGCGACTCTTTGTAAATTGGCAGCAGCTCAAACCTTCGCAGAGCATCCAGAACCCGACGAACGCAATTGTTCGTCGCGCGAGCGGCGTGCAGGTCACTCTTCAAGACACAGACCGTGTGATCGACGTGCGCGGAAAAACCAGCGAAGAAGCGATCGAAGTCTTGGAGGTCTTGCTTGACGCCGCATCGCTCAACCACGAAGACCGGGTGAAAATCGTGCACGGCCACGGCACCGAAACGCTCAAACGTTCGATTCGCGCGCACCTTTCCCGAAGTCTTTACGTCAAGAAATGGAAAGCAGCCGCTGCTGAAAACGGCGGCGACGGCGTCACCTGGGCTGAGTTAAAAGACTAAATGACTGCACCACTTCGCTTCTGCTGAGGGAGCAAAGATTTGACCAAGGTTTAAATCAGATGGAGTGAGATGAGGTGCGGAAGATTCTAAGGTTTCTTTGAAGTTTTGCCCGCATTTTTCTTGCCAACAGGCGATCCGGCAGCCGCAGCACCTGTTGTGTTTCCAATCGCATTCTCTGCGCCGGAGCTTGCCGCCGGAAGCACGATGCTGTCAGGATCTTTCATATCAGACTCGACCAAACAGGTTGGTTTTTCGTGACCTGCAATTCGGATGTCTTTCGGTTCAATCATTGCCGCCTCTAGGCATGCGGTGACGTCGCGACGGGCGCGATCGGTGTTCATGACTTCAACCGAATCAATTCTCGACCAGACAACGGTTCCTGCGTTAATCGCAAAATACATACGTCCGCGCCAGTTGCTCTTAAACGACATGCTCTGAACGAGCGAACCTTGCAAGTTTACGTTGCCTTGGATTTCAATCTCCGCGCACTGATCCACGCCGCACTGAAAGACACCTTTCAGAATGCTCACCATGTCGAGTTGAAAAGGAACCATCTCATCGAGCGTCAGCCACGAGGATTGCATCGACCAAGTTTCGCCGATGTTCACCGGCCCATCTGGCAATGAAACCGGCGGAACGTAAAAAATCGAATTCGAAGGGTAATTACCCGCGTGTAGAATGTGGCCGCGGAAATCTGCCGTGACTTCTAACTTCTCACCAAGATCAGGCATTGCAAAATCATGCATGTCGGCTTCGCCAGCTTTAGATAAAAGTGAGAGCACTTGGACGAAACTATCTGCCTCCACCTTCGCTGTCTCGGCCTGGGAGGTAAATTCAATTGATTGGTCTTTTTGGTTGCGAAGCTCATTGTCTTCGTAACTTTTTGAGAGAGATTTGTGGAGATACTGAACTTTTTCAACCGCGCCGACTTTCGACTTCAGCCGAAGCACCACCGGCGCATGCACTGGCAGTGGCACCAAGCCCTCAGCGTTTGCAAGCTCACCTACCTTGACACCACCATGAGCACAGCCGACCAGAAGCGCACCAGAGAGGCAAAAAGCGATGCCAAATACTTCGCTCGCGAGTAGAGAGCGGGCGGCATTTAAATGCTGAGACTGGCTTGCCGAAGCCGGCTTTGATTGATTCATAATCTCATCCTGACTGAAAGGCGTCTC
>JAYVND010000485.1:0-4258 GCA_043758635.1 Bdellovibrionales bacterium | reverse complement strand
GACCACGAGATATTTGAAAGGCATTCGGTGTTTGAGATCGATATCTTTGAAACTGCGGTAGCGGAATGTGCTAACCATGACGAACGCCAAAAGCGCTGTCATCGCAAGCAAAACGTAGCTTCCAGTTGGATCCCATTCTTGATCAACGAAGGCCAAAACTGAGCTGGCTACAATGCCGGCAGCCATTGGAATCGGGAGACCTTGGAAGTAATTTTTCTCAATAATATTGGCTTGCACATTGAAGCGGGCCAGGCGAAGTGCGCCGCACGCCGTGTAAAGAAACGAAACCAACCAACCTATGCGTCCGAACGGTTGCAACGCCCACAAAAAGAGGAGAATCCCGGGAGCTAAACCAAAACTTACTAGGTCGCAAAGTGAGTCGTACTCGGCGCCGAATTTACTCATCGCCTGCGTCATGCGAGCGACGCGGCCATCGAGAAGATCGAAGATCGCAGCACCCACGATCGCATAAGCGGCCCAAACAAATTTACCCTGAATCGCTTGAATGACCGCGAAAAACCCCATGAAGAGATTCATCGTCGTCAGTAGGTTGGGCAAAATGTAAATGTGCATGCCCGGGCGCATGCGAAGTCGGCGGCGAGGCTGCGGTTCGCCCGCGCTTTTTACCTGAGCGGTGGTTCCAGATTCATTCATGATTTGCTTCTCCATCCTCGAGCGCCGGGGCGCAATTCATATTCAAATCATATTCAAAGCAGTGTCGGTGCGTCGGTGCAAAGCGCCGCAGCTAAGCAGTTCCGCAGCTAAGCCGTGTGGCGATGCTAAATTGCGAAGCCACCATAGATCTGGAACAAGAGCCAAAGTAAACATGCGGCGATTACCGGAAAAGTGAGGTTGTCGTCAAGTTTTCCGACTGGCAAGAGCTCTGCCAATGCTCCAATCAAACCAGAAATTGGTGCCACTATCAGCACTCGCTCGATCATTAAATTGTTCGAGTAGTAATAAAGCCCTGCAATCAGGGTGCAGATAGCAAAGGCGCCCAGAGTTCCTTGCAGGGTCTTGTGCCCGATGATTCGGTCTTTACCAAAGCGAATTCCGCAGAAGCTTGCAAACGGATCACCGAATGCAAGAAACAGCAGTGTGAGCGTGACGATGTGTTTGGTGCGAAAGATCAGCATGATGAGCATCGTGCCGATATAAAGGTACGTCATTCCCGAGATCGCGTTTTCCTCGTGTTTACGTAGAAATGGGCCGAAAATTTTATGCGTCAGGCGATTGAGCACGGGCCGATTTTGGCGAAGCAAATCAAGTGGGATAATGATGCACGCGACGGTCAGCAAGATGGTCCAGCTGACGCGGGGCCCGCCAAAATAGTAAACCGCCGCCATGAAGGTGATCCCGAGGCAGTGCCAGATCTTACGCGCGAGATGGATGTCCGTCTTCTGCTTGAACTGAGTTTTTAAATTTGGGTTCGAGAGCTCTGCTGGCATTGGCATCCGTCCAAGATCCGTTCATTAGTTGGCACTTCGTATTGGCACCATACAGCACTTAAATCACGGAAATAACTCGATTTTCGCTCGTTTTGTGGTTTTTTGTGAACAGAACGAACCGTGACGCACGAAACTCTCGAATAGTTTCGAGTTATTTCATATACTTACAATCGAGTTTGAGTGGACACGTGTGCATGTTTATTGCACCGCTTCAAAGATTCGTGTTTAGGAAAGAAGAACTCAATGGTCTTTGTGGTACGAACTCGGGCGAAATGCGGGCAAAAGGGAGCCGGTAAGATGTGCTTTGCGCATTGGCCAGGCTTGTCGCGCCATTTTGCGCTGACCTGTTTCGCTATCGCGACGGTGATTATAGGATCGACGACGTTTGCCTACACGCGAGATTACAATCAGAACGCCGGCTATCTCATCGATATTTCGAGCGAGCGCGATATGGCGATGAGAGACATGGTGATAATCGCTCCGCCTCAATCTTCAGATCCGATCAAAAACAAGATCTTTGATCCCCAGATCACTAAAGAGTTCGAAGACCAGTACAAACAACGATTTGGATTTACAGAAGCCGAGCAAAGTTACTACGCAACCAACAAGTACACGATGTTCAATGACGGCTTTAATGATCCGCAGTCGGTTCAAGATGTAACGAAGTCTCGCCAACGATTTGGTGAGTACATGGTGCGACGTTTAGCGGAGTACCACTCTCAGCAGTTTGCGCAGCATGATCCGAGCATGAAGGCCGTTTGGAATGCGAAAGAGCGCTATAGTAAGCTGGATGTTGACGTGTCGAGTTTCAAATTCAGTTCAGGTTATGATCTATCGAGCAACACGGTGGACTTAAAATTAAGGCATCGTTGGATCGACTCACGTATGCAGGTGCAGATGAGAGGTGTCGGGGGAATGCGCGAATCCATCTTTTCACTCTCACACGAGTTCGCGCGCCACGTGACGCTCGAGAGTCATTATACTTTTGTCGACGGAATAGCGCAGTTGATTGCGCGTAAACAGCTCTCGCCTTGGATGAGCGCCTCGCTTGTCGCGTCGACTTACACGAATGTGACCGGTACGAGCACTCGTGAAACGTTGTATCTGGCAGGCTGGGGACTGAGATTCTAACGATACAGCAGGTTCGAGTGAGCTTTGGCGAAAACCAAATAGCCGACGGGTTGCAGTGTCATCGCGGCAGTGCAGGAGCTCGCTTGATTACAAAATCGCGCGTCTGCGCGTCTCCAACTGAATTCGCGAATGCAAAGCGAATCACGCTCGAGTCTTTGGTGAGCGAGATATAGTCGGTGAGCCACTCACCCTTCGAAGGCTGGAAAATGGTGGCGCTGAATCCATTCGACTGATTCGAAATTTCCATTTGATCGAAGTTAACACTTTTATCGCATTGGCTCGCTCGAACGCGAACCTGCTTCACTGATTTTGGAACAAAGGCATTTGAGCCCTCTGATAGGCCGGCTCTAAGATTGATGCTGGCTAAACAAGGAAGTACGACGTCGTAAGTGTCCATCGTGAGTTCCGGAAAAAACTCAGCTCCACTCATTCGGTGAAGGCGTTCGTTGGAAACACGCCGACCTGCCGCCGAGTCTTGAATAGTCGTGAGGCGATCTCCGATCGACGCCGGCAAGCGAATGGCCGACGGCTCGGCTGGCGAGAGTTGGCGCAGCTGCGCCTGTGCCACGGCAATTCGATGCCGATAGAGATGGGGTGGCTCGAGCATCGAGCTTCCAAGACAGAACGAGAGGCCAATGATGACCAGCATCGTCCAGAGAATCATTTTAAACTGATGCTTTTGAGAGACCATTACACTTTCGCTCCATTGCAAAGCTCTTGATGGCCTCATCGGGTTTTTCGGAGCAAACCTGTATGATTCGTGCATCATCACGTGGCATCTTGCGAAGCGTTCTGGTCAGGAGTCGGGACTGGGAATGTTTGTTCAGACTAAAGATCGGTGTCGTCATCGGGCGCTGATTTTTTGCCACGATTGGCCTTCTTATCAACTGGCTTTTGGCCGGACTTCGTATTGGATTTTTCGTCAACGCGGGTATCAGGTTTTGCATCTTTCAGCACGATCTTTGCCGTTTCTGACGGAGAGGCCAGTGTGGACATGGAGTGCAAAAACATCTCGTTTTTTAGTTTGTCGGAAATTTTAATCTTCGCATCGCGAATCATCTCGAGACTTTTGTAAAGTTCGTTCCCGATTCGCAGCTCGGGCTTTGTTTCAGACATAAGGTTGTTGAGGATCGTAATGTAGGTGCCTTGCTCGCGAACTGGCGTTTCGTCGTCTTTCAAGCCTCGAACGGCCTCGTTCACCAAACTTTTGATCACATCTGAAAAAGAGTTGAGATCTGCAAGTTCGTGACGGATCGATGCGTAAAGATCATCGACCACTTCATCTTGGTCAGGGCGAGACAAGACGATCCGTAAGCCATCGGTTAGAAAAGCAATGGAATCGGGTTCGGCAACGAGTCCATTTTGGAAATCGAGTTTTTGGTGACTTTGAATGTTGCTCGCAAGTTTAATTTTACGTTTTACGAGTCGTGAGAACTCTTCCGAATTTTTCATTCGCAATTGGTTCGAATCATACTCGACTTTCGCCGAGGCGTAATGCCCCGCGAGAAGAATTGTCAACGAGAGTGCTGCACAAACTAATTTACAGACAAATTTACGGTCGAACTTACCCTCCGCACTTCGCGCGTGAGTTCTACGCCAGTTCGATATGTGCCAGTTGCTCACAGTCGTGCTCATTTGAGTTTTGGTTTTGCGAGTGAAGTTGCAAATCAAGTTTGGGC
>JAYVND010000484.1:0-4261 GCA_043758635.1 Bdellovibrionales bacterium | reverse complement strand
GTACGCAAGGCCCGTCAGTTTGGTGTCGCCGAGATCGTAATCAGCGTACACATGAATATGAGTGTGGTTGAAGCTTGAGAGCGCCTCAGTCAGAGCTTGTTGCGCCTCCTCTGTTGAATAAAAGTAGTGAACGACTCCAGTGAAGCCACCGTCATTAAGTCGAGAGCGCCAGAGTTGATGAATGATAGACTGATCGTCGATGACGATCAGGACTTCGTGAGATTTGACTTTGATTCTTGGTAGATACCAACTTTTGCGATCAGTAACGTGAAGCTGAATTGAGACCTGAGTACCAAGGTTTCGCTGCGACTCGATTGAGATTTTGCCACCCCAGGCTTCGACCTTCGATTTGGCGTGGAAGAGACCTCGACCCGTCCCCGTGCTTTTGCTAGTGAAGCCCTCCTCCATGACTCGCGTGAGATTCTCGGGTTCGATGCCGGGCCCGAAGTCTCTGACCTCGATAGAGACAGAATCTGCTCGGTCTTCAACTCTGATCTGAACCTCGCAGCCGCGTGTGCCGGCCTCGACGGCATTATTGACGAGGTTGGCTAAAATAGATCTCAACTCATCTGCTTCGAACTTGGTGACTGCTGATAAGACCGAGTCGTCAATCTCAAGTCGGAACGTTTCGCCAGTCCCGTGGGCCAGTCTAATTTCATTCACTGCAAGATGAATGCTGTCGTAGAGATCGGGACTTACGCCGACTTTTGACGTCGCTTTTTGAATCCCTATTTTTTGAGCCAGCGACTCAATTTGGCCGGTGATACTCTTCAGAGTTTCGCGCTCGTCATTTTTCAGTGAGCTCGCAATCGCCGAGAATTGTTTCAGTGCAGCCAGCGGCGTGCGAATATTATGACTCACGTCGCGCGCAATCTGCGATATCGCAAGTTCCAGTTGAATTGCCGCGTCTCTCTCAAGCCTTGCCGACAATCGCTTTTTCATGAGTTGTGCCTGCGGAATAGAGATCAGGTTCATAAAAAGCCACATAAGCGCCGCATACCCGCAGAGCTCAAAACGATTGTATTCAAATTCCACTCGGTCATTTGTAGGCCGACCCGACGAATCCATCACTGGCAGCTGGATTCTCGCCTGAGTGAAGCGGGCAAGCCCAGTAGTACTGGGAATAAGATCTGCCATCGGTGGTAAGGAGAAGGACTTCTCCTTTTGAGCTGCAATGTAGCGCACCACTTGAAAGTGCTCCAGTCGAGCCTCTTGCAGCGTCACGCTGACTTCACGGAAATCGTTCATCTGCAACATTCGGGTGATGAACCGTGCCGTCTGACTCGCCTGGCGATTCATCAGTACTGAATTCAAAACGACCGATCCCAATATAAGAAGAATGAGCACTGCTATGGACAGCTGCCACTGCTTATTCTCAAAATTTCTGATTCCTTTTGCCATTCCTCGGATCATACGGCGCTCTTTTCGAAGGCCTGGAAAACCACCGCAGGGCATTCGGCGAAGATCGACTCATTCGGCAAACTCAAATGCTTGTACCCAATAGTTGGGGCAGGCAGATCGTCGGCTTGGCCGATTGCCAACAGAAACGGTGCGATTTTATTATGAAAAAAGCATGAATCGCTCCACTTCAAATTTAAATTCGCCGAAACGGCCTGTTGGAACCGTTCAGCATCGGAGATATAGGCGGCCAGATTTCTAATGGCTTCGAGCTCGGCCCGCGCTGATGCGTCGGAATTACCAAAAGCCGCTGCGGCGCCTATCAATCGGATATCTCGGCAGGAGATCACACACAGGTTCGTCTCGATGTCTCCGCATTTACTTAACTTATAGATGCAACGCTCTATCTTATCATCGCTAGCTGGGACTGCCGAGACAGATCGGCTCGAAAGTTCAACTGGCACGATACGATTGATATGATGGTCAAGTACCCGGCGCTCGATATATTCAAATCGTGCATTTTGCTTCGCAAGTAACTGATTCGTGTGTAGCGCCACGCCTAACGAGGAAATGCCGTGCCTCGAGCATACCAGCCGCTCGACTGCCTCTGCGCACGCTTTTTCAAGCGCAAAATTCGGATCTGCATCAGTCCCGCGTCCAACAAAGGTTTCGCCGTCGTAAATCAGTGTGACTTCGAAATCAGTATTTCGAAAGTTTACAACTTTGGGCCACTCGAATTCGCGAATTCTGAGTTCGAACGACTTGCGATGGTTTGTAAGCCAGGTGGCTAGTCGTGCTTGATAAGCCATAACCGATTATTCGAATAAATTTCGGAAAGCTCCATGCGCCAGGGCTTTCTCACGAGCCCGACAAAAGGAGATACAATCAGGGGCACTAGTATTGAATCTTTTAGAACATGAAAGTGCAGATCTCGCAGTTGTGTGAGTCGTGCGCTTTTTTCCGCAGTCCCCATGTATTTCGATAGCCAGCTCTCACGTTGCTGCTTCGTCATTCCAAATACGCCAGCGCTGAGTGAGTAAGAAATGAGGCCTATGTCCTCCAAAAAACCAGTATCGGCACTGCCGATAAAGGCGTGTGGCATTTCAGATGGGTCCTTATAAGTTTGAAAATCAGGTAAATTCTTCTCGCGGTAGATCTCTGCTCCCGGCAGGCTTGCAGCTAACGGCGAGGACCACTCGGTAAGATCTCCCATCTTAAGGAGCGCGAGTTTGAAACGCTCTGGCAGGACATCGTCTTTCGCAGACGTGTCTTGTTTTATAATGACCTTCTGCTCTTCATCCAAACCACCGTCGCCTTGAACTGGGAAGAACTCGGTAGCTGCGGAATAGCCAGCTTTCGTCAGGTAGAGCGTGTTGAAGCTCGCCCGAACCTTTTCACTGATAGCCCGGCGCTGTGGGAGTGAAAGTTCGCGCTGACCACGCTCAGTGAAAACCAGAAGCTTACTTTTGATTTTCATAGTGGCGTGCGCTCGAATGCTTTCTTTGTGATCAGCCGCATATTTCAGTAAATCCGCCGACTCAGAGGCATTCGAAGTCATAACATGGTCGATCCGGCCCTCGTCGAGCGCCTTTAGGTCGGAGTTCTGGACAGCTCGATCAATTGGAATAAGAAGCACTTGTTCTGCGATCTTCGGACCGGCGTGATAATGTGAAGGGTTGAGGCGCAAAGAGATGGTTCCATCAGGTTTCACGAGTTCAAGAAAATACACTCCGCTCGTTTGTTTATAATTTGTGATCGCTAGCGTAGCAGGATCTGTCGAAGACCGAGGTATGATAGCAAAATCCATTGCTGCGAGCATAGGGAGCAGGAATGGTTTTTTTGATCCAGTTTTCAAAATAACCGTCTCGCCGTTTTGAATTATGCCAGGACATGGCTCATCTACGGATGAGATCGTATGATTGGCACAAACAAGTGCCTTGAAGTCTCCATGAGTGTTCGATGACAAAATTAAAAGTCGTTTGAGAGAAAACACCACGTCGCTCGCAGAGATAGGAAAACCTCCAATCGTTTTCAAATCGCTTCTAATTTTAAAATGTAGCTCGTCGCCTTTCCAATCGAAAGACTCGGCCACGCCTGGCTGGAGGACACCGTTCTCGTCCAACTCGACAAGCGGGGAGAAGGTGTTCTCCAAAAACATATATTCGTAAACCAAATGGATCCTAGTAGGCTCATAGCTTATCGTCGTCTTGGCAGACGGAAATCCCACTCGGAGAACTCTGTTGGCCTCTCTTGGGCTTGTCGTTTTTACTAAGGTGGTCAAGAGGCCTCCGGCAATTATTAGAGCAGTGACAAGAAATACAACTTTTATCACTTTGAGTTTTCGAAACACTGGACACTCACTTCGACGATTGGCGACCTCTGTACGAGCCCTGCGCTTTTTAGGCGGCTCACTAAATCTTGATCGACCCGAAGTGTCCCATCAACATTGATGTTAATCGCACCGCTTTGAATGAGATATGCAAGCGCTGCCGCCTTCTGAGCCTGGCCTTCGTTAGAGATCTCGTGCAGTGGATTTGGGAGGCTTGCTTTTGCGTTAGCTCCGATGAGTGCAGCGAACATAAGTAAAAATGTCTTTTTCATAAATCCTCTGATTCAGTGAATGGGTTTTTGATTTTGAGTGCCTTGAGTCTACTTCTAAGTGTGCTTCTTGAAATCCCTAGTGATGTAGCGACCGCTGATAAGTTATCGCTTTCGCATAGTGCCCTGTTGATCACGACCTGCTCCTCATCAAGGTGGCGGTTTTTGAGGATTTCAAGATCCGTAACAGCCTGGTGTTGTGACCTATCAGTCTGGTGCTCAACTCCGATAAGATGGAGCGAGTCCAATGTGATAACGTCCGAGC
>JAYVND010000483.1:0-4274 GCA_043758635.1 Bdellovibrionales bacterium | reverse complement strand
TCACTTTGAAAAATCTTTGCTTCCGGAAATTCAATTTTGAGAATTTTCTCAGTCTCAATCCCCGACTTACCTTCAATTTTCTCTATCACCAAAGCTTTTTGAACATCGCTCATTTGAGTCTTCGTGCGGGCCTCCTCTGCTCGAACCGCACATTGAGCGCGCGCGACGTTCGAGAGATTCAGCGCACCGTTCTCAGTTTTTTCTTCGATCGCCGGCACCGCCCGCTTCATCCTCGCCGAATCAATCCTACGCCAGGCGGCAGATTCAGAATATAAAAAATGTTTTGCCAGCCACGCGTGAAGTGACGCATGGCCAAGCTCAAGATAGCTGCGACAAATGTCCGCTTCGATGATGGCGTCCAAGATTTCGTTCAGAAGTTTTCGCTCGCGCTTGATAAGAAGCCCAACTCGCTCTTGCAGAACCAACGCATCTTGCAATTTTTTAGTCATCGAAATTCTCCACAGTTTTGGGTCACTGAACTGAGAATTTAATATCACAGGTTTTAAATTCAAAAACTTAGCACTTAACTGGCTGGCAGTTCGATTTAAATTAGATGGTTACACCCGGAGCTTGCTTTCGATAGCAAGCGTGCGAGAAAGGTCGTTAATTGGCCTGCAGCGACAGTTCTGCGGTGGTTCCGAAATCACGTCTGAGTTTTCGAAACGCCGACAAAAAAGGTGTCAAACTATTTTTGATTAAATCTGTTTATGCCGACATCTTTGCCGGACATCGATAGCGAGCAAAAGGCACCGAAACAAAATCCGAGAGGGACTGTGCTGACGGAAACTCCGCTGCAGGGTTAGGAAATATCAGTTGCGGTGCATGTGCCCGCCACTCACTCCGTGGCCGAATGGAGTGCGATAATTCGCAAACCGTAATTGCATTTGAAACTTTGTGCGGACACTGCTTGATTCGAAGTGTTTCTCGACGGCCTCGTCCACTGCGGAGCCAAGAATAAATTAAAACTACCACTCAATAACTCCGCGGCGGAGTTGACTTCAAGATTTGCAAACGCCACTCAGAATCTGCGCTTTGTGATCGGTTACGCGATCGATAACCACCCTTCAGAAACTCCGCTTTGCGATCGAGTACAAGATCGACAACCACGCTTCAGAACTCCGCTACGGAGTTGGCTTCAAGATCGACAGTCACACCCGAAACGTTCGCTGCCGAGTCAGTTCCGGGAGTCACACCCTTACTGGATATCTCCGCACCGAAGAGCAAGGCAAATCCCACACACCCGAACCGTGCAGCTGAGTCCGTTACAAATTCGCACTGCAACATTTAACGTGCCGGTCGGAATCGACGCACGAGTGCATTCGTCGATCCAGCTCACTGGCTCATTCATCGATCCAGCTCACTGGCTCACTCGTCGATCAAGCTCACTCGCGCACATTGATGTTACTCACGTACGTGACACGCGACCGTGACCGAAGGTGACTTCAATCGGAAGAGCGACGTTTGTCCCATGGGACTTGCGCCAAATGTGCCTCACAAACGCATCGTGAAGAGTGGCATCAACATTCTAGCGATTCAACTCCACGATCTTATTCTTAAACTTCAAAAGGAATGAAATGATTTTCCGCTCGCCTTGACAGTTTTTGAACCAGACGCAAATTTCGTACATGGCAAAAACATCAGATAACTCAAAGTTTATGACGTCTCTTCCGTTACTAGCTCTGCGCAAGATGGTGCTCTTTCCGGGAATGAGTGTGCCAATTCGTGTCGGTCGACAGCAAAGTCTTGCCGCTCTCGAGGCGCTTCGAGCGACTCATCCAGATTTACAAAATGCGAAACTCGTGGCGGTCTTACAAAAAACAGATGAGCAGCGTGAGCAGCTTCTCCCGAGCGAGATTCATCATGTCGGCACACTTGCAGTGATCGAACGGGTGCGGGGAAACGAAAAAGATGGCTATCAAATTGTTATCCGCGGTCTGGAGCGCGTGACGATTGAAGATCCGCGCGAAGTGACTCTCACAACGAATGCGGCTCAAAATTATTCGAGGAGTTCAAATCAAAGTTCGGGCAACTACGGAGCAAGAACGAATGCAGTGGGTGGCAGTGCAAGGCAATCCACTCATCCAACCGGTGAATCACAAGCAAGTGGTGCGCCGAGAAAATATCTCGAAGGCAGTGTCACGTCGCTGTTCGAAAAGGCTGACGCCGACCCGCAAACGCTCGAAGCTCTTTTAAAAAGTCTGAAAATTCTCGCGAAGGAAATCCTCGAGTTTTTGCCAACTGCCAACGAGCAGATGGTGACTCTAGTGGAAGGCATCAGTGATCTCGAATTTTTGACTCATATTACGGCAGCAAACATTGATCTGCCGATGGAGCAAAAACAAGAAATCCTGGAGATGAGCTCTACCAAAGCGCGCGCGCTGAAACTTCTCGAAGTTTTGCAGCATCTCAGAGATGAGATGCAAGTGCGGAACGAAATTCGTGACAAGATGACAACCAAGCTCGGCAAAAACCAACGTGAGGCTATTTTGCGCGAACAGATCCGCGCGATTCACGAAGAGCTCGGAGACGCAACTGAAGACGGACCGAACAAGCCTGAAGACTATCGCAAAAAGATCGAAGCGGCGGGCATGAATGACACTGTCAAAAAGGTTGCGCTTGATGAGTTGAAACGCTTGGAAGCTTTGGGACCGCAGTCGCCCGAGACGCACTTGGTACGAAACTATTTAGATTTACTGACTACGCTCCCCTGGGCGCCGACACCTTCGCCGGTGATTGATCTGCAAACAGCAAAAGAAACTCTGCGAAATGATCATTACGGGCTAGAGAAAGTAAAAAAGAGAATCATCGAGCATTTGGCGACGATGAAACTCAAAGAAGGCGGTCGAGGTTTGATCCTGCTTTTCAATGGACCACCAGGTGTTGGTAAAACTTCGCTCGGTCAGTCGATTGCAAAAGCACTCGGTCGCAAATTCGTACGGGTCTCTTTGGGCGGCGTGCGCGATGATGCGGAGATTCGTGGTCACCGTCGCACTTACATTGGAGCGATGCCCGGAAGAATCATTCAAGGCATCAAACGAAGTGGCGTGACAAATCCGGTCTTTTTGCTCGATGAGGTGGATAAACTTGGTCGCGGTTACCAAGGTGATCCATCCGCAGCTTTGCTTGAGGTTTTAGATCCAGAGCAAAACGGAACGTTCACCGACCACTACTTAGATGTAGCTTACGATTTGTCGAAAGTTTTATTTATTGCAACCAGCAACAGTCTTGAAACGATTCCGGGACCATTGCTCGATCGGATGGAAGTGATCCATCTCAGCGGCTACACGACCTCCGAGAAGCTGCACATTGCGAAAAACCATTTGCTCCCGAAGCAGTTGGAAGAGCACGGTGTGCAGAGGGAGCAGGCTGAGGTGGACGACAGCGTACTGAGCGAGATCATCGGTCATTACACACGAGAGGCCGGGGTTCGAGATCTTCAACGCCAACTCGCGGGCGTGTCTCGAGCTATCGCCACCAAGGTCGTCGAAGGACTTCCAGAGGGCGCAACCAAAGTGACAGTCGTCAAGGGCGATCTTGATGAGATGCTGGGCGCTGCCCGATATGATCACGATGTTGCCGAAACGATCGCGCCGCCAGGAGTGACGACAGGCCTTGCGTGGACTCCGGTCGGTGGTGAGATTTTGTTTATTGAGTCGGCTCTGATGCCGGGCTCGGGACGACTCACGCTGACGGGACAATTGGGTGACGTCATGAAGGAGTCGGCGCAGATTGCGCTTAGTCTCATTCGCTCGCGACTGCCACTTGTGTCGGGCTCGCTTGAGTTTGATAAGCGAGATCTACATCTGCATGTTCCTTCAGGCGCGATTCCAAAAGATGGACCGTCGGCGGGAATTGCGATTCTTACATCCATGGCGTCTTTGTTTACGGGTCGCCCCGTCAATCCGAAGATTGCGATGACGGGTGAGGTGACTTTGCGTGGTGCAGTGACTCCAGTTGGCGGGATTAAGGAGAAGATCATCGCCGCTCACCGAGCTGGAATTGTGAAAGTCATTTTGGCTAAAAAGAATGAACGTGATCTACAAGACGTGCCGCAAGAAGTGAAAGATGGAATGACCTTCCATCTGGTGGACAACGTGGGTGACGTTTTGAAAATTGCGTTAGGGCTCGATATTCCCGAGCTCGATCCGAACACGGGGTTGTGGGGCACCCTGCTTCCGTTGTCGCCAGCGGCACAGTACCCGTTGTCGCCAGCGGCACAGTACCCGTTGTCGCCAGCGGCACAGTACCCGTTGTCGCCAGCGGCACAGTACCCG
>JAYVND010000482.1:0-4292 GCA_043758635.1 Bdellovibrionales bacterium | reverse complement strand
CTGAATCAAGAGAGTTTCATCGTTCTCGAGATCCTTAAGCGCCGATAAAATCTTATGATACGAAGGCCAGCTGCGCGCAGCTTTGCCGATTCCGCCGTAAACGATCAGCTCTTCAGGTTTTTCCGCCACATCGGGATCAAGATTGTTTTGGATCATACGGTAGGCCGCTTCTTGCAACCAGCCTTTGCAAACCATCTCAGAACCACGAGGTGCGCGAACTACAGGTGCCTTTTCCATCTTGATCTCCGGAATATTTTTAATTTTTATAATTTGAGCAAACTCGAACGCTAAAACGAGAACTCTCTTGAATGCACCAGCTCGAGCGGTCGGTTCAAACCAATCACCATTCGAGCGAGCCGACCGAATTATGAACGCAGTCGAGCAAAGTATCAGCACGAATCATGCGTTTGACCGCATGGATATCTTTTGAAAACACGCGATCTTCTTTTGCAAATGGAATCTGTTTACGGATTTCGATGTGCGCGGCATGCACGCCGCCTGCGGCCTTGAGTGGCGCCAAAAAATCAAGCGCCTGCGCGGCTGCGAGGAGCTCCATTGCGACAATGCTTTCAACATTCTTTATGATCTGACCGAGTTTACGAGCAGCAATCGTGCCCATCGAAACGTGATCTTCCTTATCGGCCGAAGTCGGAATGCTGTCGACCGACGCGGGATGCGAGAGAATTTTATTTTCGCTCACCAGGGCCGCTGCAGCGACTTGCACAATCATCAGACCTGAATTCAATCCACCTTGAGGCGCTAAAAACGCGGGCAAACCACTCATCGCCGGATTGATCAATTTTTCAATTCGGCATTCTGACATCGAGGCCATTGCCGAAATTGCAATGCACAAGAAATCCAGTACGAACGCTGCAGGCTCACCATGAAAATTTCCGCAACTGAGAATTTTTTCTTCATTGCAAAAGACCAGTGGATTGTCAGTCGAAGAGTTGGCTTCGATCGTCAACGTTTCAACCGCGCGACGAATCGTTGACTTGGTTGCACCGTGAACCGCTGGCATGCAACGAAGAGAATAGGCATCTTGAACGCGGCCGCAACCCGCATGGCTTTCGCCAATTTCAGACGTTGGCCCCAAAAGCTTCATCAAATTTCGTGCTGTCTCGGCTTCTCCATGGTGCGGGCGAACGGCCGCAATCAATGGATCAAAAGCAGAGCGCGAACCCTGCATCGCTTCGAGCGTCATTGCCCCGGCCAAATCTGCCATCCACATTAAACGCCTTGCTTCGTAGGCATTGAGCAACCCGACCGCCGTCATGACTTGGCAGCCGTTGATCATCGAAAGGCCTTCCTTGGCTTGCAAGTCTAAAGGTTTAATTCCTTTGAGATCCAGCAACGTTTTAACATCGGTCGGGCAACCCTCGTGCCACGCTTCGCCTTCACCGATCACTGCAAGAGCCAAATGCGAGAGTGGCGCCAAGTCACCGCTTGCGCCAACACTGCCTTGCTGCGGGATCACCGGAATGATTCCATTATTCAAAAATTCGAGAATTTTATCGACGACGATATCGCGGATGCCGCTGTTGCCGTTCGCCAAACAATTTGCGCGAAGGTACATGATTGCGCGTGTTTCTGGCTCCGTGAATGGCTCACCTACGCCCACACAGTGCGAACGAATGAGGTTACGCTGAAGTTGCTCGATCTCTTGATCTGATATTCGCACACTCGAGAATGCGCCGAAACCAGTGTTCACGCCGTAGATCGCTTCGCCACTCTTCATTCGCGTTTCAATATAGGCACGCGATTCGCGCATTCTTTCGCGCGCAGCATCTTCGAGCTGAACGACGCACGCATGTTCACCCTGAGCATCGCCATGCGCTTGACCATGCGCAACTGTCCAAACGGATTCCATCGTTGCGTCGGCGCCATTGATATAAATAACTTTTCTCTTATGCATTTCCACTCCGAGTGATGCGCCTGAGTGGAGTGATCGATCAGGCTTTGGCATTTTTCAAAGCGTTGATCGCAACAGCAAAGTCTTTTTGTTTAAAGACTGCCGTACCCGCAACCAAAACATCCGCGTCCTTTAGAAAACGAGCTGTTTCGGGCGTGACCCCTCCATCGACTTCAATCAAGGCGTGGCTGGAGAGTCGTTGCAGTTCTTTTCGAACGCGACCGATCTTTGCGACTTGATCAGGCATGAAACTCTGCCCGCCAAACCCTGGATTGACGGTCATAATCAACACCAAATCCACCAAAGGCAAGTGCGGGAAAATGTCTTCGATCGGAGTGGCTGGGCGCAGCGTGATTCCCGCCTTCATGCCCAGTTTGCGGATCTCTTTTAAACAATCTGGGACGTGCGAACTTGCCTCGACATGGATCGTCACGCGGTCCGCGCCGGCGTCAGCAAATGCCTTTAAGTACCGCTCGGGATATTCCACCATCAGGTGGCAATCGAGCGTCAGCTGAGTCGCGGCACGAATCGATTTCACGACGGGCGGGCCAATTGTGAGATTCGGCACAAAGTGGCCATCCATCACATCAACGTGAATCCAATCACAACCCGCTTTTTCGACAGCCGAAATTTGCTCACCAAGATGGGCGAAGTCGGCGGAGAGTATGCTTGGCGCAACCATGAATTTTGAAGAATGATTTGGTGTCGACATTCGTTGCCTCTCTCTCAGAGCTGATCGTGCGGCTTCAGTGGATAGCCGCGCAGGTAATCTGCAACTGGCAAGCGGGAACGGGAGTCGGGTTGAACTTCTAAAATCTCAATCACACCGAGCGCACACTGCACGGTGAAGCTGGTTGCCGTGACCTCTAAAACTTGGCCCGGCTTGGCACGTAACTCAGTTTCATTCGACACACGCGTTTTATGAATTTTCAGCAGACTGGCCGCCACTCCACTGGCAGCGGCGACCTCCGGCGCGACGACTGCCGGTCGTAGAATAAAGGCCGCAGGACCCATCGCAAGTCCACGAACGCGGTTGTGAAATTCGACGGCCGGAATATCAAATGTCAGATGTGCATCGTCTTTTGAAAGCTTGTGTGCGTAATTCACGCCGCTTTCGCCTTGCTCTCTCGGACGAAGTTGCCCACGTAGATAATCCATATACTCGACATGCAAAAGATCGGCACCCAACATCTTTAGTTTATCGTGAAGCTCCTGCGAGTTGATCTCGCGATCGATCTCGATTGCGCGTTCACCGATCACCGGCCCCGCATCCAACGCTCGGACAACAACTTGCAATGAGACTCCGCCGCGCGTGTCGCCTGCCATGAGTGAGCGTTGAATTGGCGCCGCTCCACGCCAACGCGGAAGCAGCGATCCATGTACGTTCACACAGCCGCGTGGAAAGAGATCCAGAAACTTTTGGCCGAGGATTTGGCCAAATGCGACAACCGCTGCCGACTCAGCACTGAGGGCTAAAATTTCATCGCGAAATTCCTGTTTATTTACTGACTCCGGCGTGAAAACGCGCAAGCCATGAGCGAGTGCGAGCTCTTTAACCGGTGAAGCTCTCAGCTGCATCTTCCGTCCAGAAGGGCGATCGGGTTGGGAGATCACGCCGACAATTTCGAAGTGCTCGTCGTCAATCATTCGCTGCAGGCAAGTGACCGCAAACTCAGGCGTGCCTAGGAATAAAACTCTCACTCGACTCATGCCTCGTCACGCTCCGCTTTGCGACGGGCGCGCGCTTCTTCGCGCTCGGCTTCCATCTCTTCTTCAGTTGGATAGCCTTTTTTCGTGATGCGATTTTTGATACGATTCGATTTCACAAAACTCAAGCGATCGATAAAGAGCTTTCCATCCAAATGATCCATCTCGTGTTGAAGACAAATCGACAGCAGCCCATCCGTCTTGATCACAATTTCTTTGCCATCGATATCGAGACCTTTGACTTCAACATAACGAGCGCGTTCAACCGTTTCGTAAAAACCGGGAACACTCAGGCAACCTTCGTCGTACGAAGTTTTATCTTGGGCAGCGAGAATCTCGGGATTGAAAAGCAAGATGGGCTGCTCAACTTGAAGCTCGAGATCCGACAAACCATCGGTTGTCGGATTCCCATCGTCATCCGAGGGACGCGTGTCGATCACAAGGAAACGATACGATTGACCGACCTGAGGCGCCGCGAGACCAATGCCATTTTCGTCGTACATTGTGTCGAGCATGTCTTCTGCTAATTTTTTAAGCGCTGGTGTGATCTTCTCAACCACGACACCTTTTTTACGAAGGCGCGGATCTGGGAATTTCAGGACTTCTAACACCATACAGTCAACCTCTCTGGCCGCTCACTTGGATGAAGGTCTAGGTTATCGCAAAACGCAGA
>JAYVND010000481.1:0-4302 GCA_043758635.1 Bdellovibrionales bacterium | reverse complement strand
CTCCGATTCGCGTGAAGATGCGATCAAAGATTGGAAGCATCGCCTCCCGTGCCGGCACAAACGAGCCCACTTGCGCGAGCAAACTTGAAATCGCAACTTGGCGCATGAGGGTCGACTTACCAGCCATGTTTGGCCCCGTGAGAAGTAAACAGCCCGCGCGATTTAAAACCACGTCGTTTGCCACAAACGGCAGCTTCAAAGTTTGCTCGATCACTGGATGACGACTGCCAATCAATTTTAGATTTCCGCGCTCAACAAGTTTGGGGCGAACGAAATTCTCTTCGGTCGCAAGCCAGGCAAACGATGTCAAAACATCGCACTCCGACCACTGGCACGCGAGAGCTAAAAGCGCCTGCGCTTCGCGAAGCGAGGTCTGAACGAGCTCTTCAAAAATTGCACGCTCCAGTTCCAACCGCTTGCTTTGTGCCGATAAAACTTTGCGCTCGAGTTCCGCAAGTTCGGGCGTGAGGTAGCGCTCGGCATTGGCGAGAGTTTGTTTGCGCTCGTAGCGCTCCTTTGGGACTTTGTCTTTATGCGTGTGCGTGATCTCGATGTAATAACCAAAAACATTGTTAAAGCGAATTTTTAACGAACTGATTCCAGTGACCGTGCGCTCTCGTGATTCGAGAGCCATAATAAGATCGTGAGAGTTGGTCGAGAGTTCAATCCATTCATCAAGTTGCGGATGAACGCCTTTGCGAATCATGCCGCCGTTTTTTAATGACAGGGGCGGCTCTTCGACAAGCGTGCGCTCAATTTCAAGCGCGAGCTTTGCGGCCGACTCTAGCTGTTTTGGCATCCAGAGCGTATCAACTGCGAGGCGGGAAACTTCAAGTCCTGCTCGAAGACTCTCGCTCAAACTTATGAGATCACGTGGATGACAGCTGGGATTTCCAATTTTACCTAAACGACGCTGAATATCACCGAGGCCACCGAGCGCCTGACGAAGCGCTTTCAAATCATCGAGTCGGTCAAACCAATGTTGCACCCGATTGAAACGAGTTTCGATAGCAGGCTGACTCGCCAGCGGAAACTGCAACCACTGACGTAAAAGGCGTGCGCCGGAAGAAGTTTTGGTCCGGTGAATCGCTTGAAAGAGTGAGCCCGTTGCATCCCCTTTGTAAGTTTCAAAAATCTCGAGATGACGGATCACGGTCGATGGAAGCTCCATTCGATCTACAAGTTCACGTTTTTCAAATGGCTGCACCGTGCTCAAAAGCTGAGCGCCCTGCATGTGGCGACCATAAGACAAAAGGCGCCACGCCGATTGCGGCCACGCTTTCGTGGTTTCACCCGTTACGTTTGGCGCCTCGCCACTAGCGAGAGCTGCAATCGTAAATGCTTGAGTCAACTCGACTTCGGTCTTGTCGTTGATTTCGTCGTGCACACTGACGAGCGGACGGAAATCGCGCGATAAATCTAAAAAGGCCTGAAACTTCACCATCGATTTTCCGGCAATTACAACTTCGACTGGTCCTAGGCTTAGGAGCAGCCGCATGCGACGCTCGGGATTTTTTACTGTAAAGTAAAATGCTTCGCCGGTCGTTGTGTCCAAAAAACTGACAGATTCATCATCAAAGCTTGAGAGGTAATTCGCCTTCAAACTGTCGAGCGTATCCGGGTCGTAAACAACTCCTGGTGAGAGAATGCGAGTCACCGCGCGCTTCACGAGACCTTTGGCGAGCTTTGGATCTTCGATCTGATCGCAAATCGCAACTTTGAATCCGTTTTGCAAAAGTTTGTTGATCGAGTTTGCGACCGAGTGATGCGGCACTCCGCACATCGGAGTTTCATCGGCCGACTTTTTATTGCGCGAGGTGAGCGCAATTCCTAGAACCGGCGCTGCAATTTCAGCGTCACGGTGAAACATCTCGAAAAAGTCGCCCATGCGAAAGAGCAAAACCTTGTCATCGTGAGCTGCTTTGACATCCCAATACTGCTGCATGAGCGGAGTCATTTTTCCGGTAAAATTTGCAGCCGTGAGTGCTGCACCCGATTGGGTCATTGCATGACCTGCGGTGTAGGCCGTTTTCGATGTGGCATTGACTAAGCGGGAGGTTTGCGTCGGCTGCACGGGCGTCGATTCAATCATCCCCAACCGCTACCCTGAAGGTCCAGTTGAGTCAACGGAGTGCCTGTAGTGATCGCTCGTTCACTCGTCCTTTCAAGCACTTAGATCCTATCGCGCTGCGCTTAGATTTAGGTCGAGAACGGCAGCATTTTGAAATCTAAACCGCTGAATACACGGAAGCCGCCGCCTGGCTGGTCCTTTTCTCTACTGGACGGTTCGCTCAAGAACCGTTGAGATGATAAGAAGCCCGAAAATTCTGGTCGTGCAAGCGGCCGTGATTCGTTGTTTTGCGAGAGCGAACTAGAATGGTTCGACCTCAACAAATGCCCTTAGGCTCGAGGCGCCGGGCAAGGCTTGCGCAATCTCGATTTCAGAGAAAACTTTTAAGCCAAAGGATGTGGCGAAAATGCAGTGGAATAAAAAAGCGACTCGATCGTGTTCGGCGACTCCCCAATTCAACTCTCCGTTCGCCACCGAAGTTTCGATCGCTCTCTCTAAACAATTCATCGGCTTCAGAACGGATCGAACGTCTATCCCGCTCGCGAAACTCATGACAGGCCTCGGCTTCACCGCAGTTCTTTCAATTTCTCATCTGGCATGCGCCGCTCCGACGCCAATCGATCATGATGATTTCAAAAAGATCGCAAAGCTCGTTCAACTTCCTGATCCAATTAAAATTTCAACAGACGGCAAACTCACGATCGACAGGAGCAAATGGTCGATGAGCAAAGAGGCGGATGGCACAGAGCTGTTGACGTCAAAAATCAAAGAACCACTCGAGTCTCGAGTCGCGGTGATTCGCTCACAGACGACCACGAACATCGAATCGTTCACAGCCTACACGCTTCGCGGCACAACGGCGCCTGCAGGCACGAAGCCAGAATCTTCGGCAAGCGTCTTTTTTGAAAATGGAAAACTAAAAGCGTTTACCACTTGCGAAGATTCAGGCGGCAAAGATGCCCTTGGCCGCACCTGTGTCACCGCGACTCCAAAACTCTGCGAAAATTTGAAAAAATCGGACCCGATCGAAACCGACACAATGAAAGCGGTTGATACGTTTGAGATGCGCGCAATCGCCACGATACTCACGCTCCGGGGTGCAGATCACCAACTTGACAATGTCGTTCGCACCGGAAATCGACTTGGGTTGAAATCGGCAATGCAAACGACGAAGGGTCAGCTGATGGCACTGTCTAAACAAATTGCGAGTGATAGTATGGAGGCGGCAAAGAGCACAGAAGTCGCAGCAAACGCTGCCGCTAGCACGAAAAACGTTCGACGAGAGCCCGCGAACATTCCTAGAAAGATCGCTTCTTTAGATGTCGTTGCGAGTCCGACGAACAGCCAGATTGAAGAAAAAAAGATTGTTGCGTCGGCTGAAACGAGCCACTCGGCACTTGAAGAAGAGGCGAAGACGCGCTCACAGTTGGATCACACGATTCCCATGCTTCAACAAGCCTGCACCGACACAGGTTTCGTTACGAAGTGAGCATTCGTTTGCAAATTTTGGCGCTAAGAAATGGATCTGCAACGGTCCATTTCTTTTTGCATCCGTCGACCGAAACAGATCCGCGCAACCGATTTCCGTCGCCTGTTGCTAATGCGCGAGCTCTGTCAATAGCTTCTCATAAATCCCACCGAAGCCACCATTACTCATAATCAAAATCACATCGCCCGGCTTCGCTTTTGCCTTTAATTTCGCAACAATTCCGTCAACTGAATCGCAAAGGTCTGCATCGACGCCTTTTGTGGTCAAGTCGGTGATCAATTTATCGGATGAAAAGCGTTGATCCTCAGGGATGTTTGCCTGATTAAAAGGTTGCGGCATCAACACGGCGTGCGCCACTCCGAGCGCATCTGCGTACTCATCTTGAAAGACACTTCGCCGCGACGTGGCCGAGCGTGCTTCGAAAACCGAATAAACACGCGCTTTCGGGAAGCGATTCTGCACGGTTTCAATCGTTTGCTTAACTGCAGTTGGATGATGTGCAAAATCTTCGATGATTAAAATATTATTAGGGCGACCAATCACTTCTTGGCGACGTTTCACGCCTTGAAAGCTCTCGATAGATTCAGTAACTAAAAACGATTCAAATCCAAGCGTTTCAAGCATCGCAAAGGACGCCAAAACGTTTTTGACATTGTAGTCACCGATCATTCGCATTGTAATTTTAGTCACCGGATGCCCGGCACGGTGAATTTCAAATTCAGTTCCAGCCGCAACTGAGCGA
>JAYVND010000480.1:0-4304 GCA_043758635.1 Bdellovibrionales bacterium | reverse complement strand
GCGGGACCGTCGATGAACTGGAGTTGATCTGAAAAAGTCCCGTGCTCACGGTTCCATTCTTTTCTTTGCCAACTGCATGGCAGTCGCCACCAGACTCTTGCACCATCATCGAAAGCATAAGCTCTGGAGGCACGCCTGCCGTATTCGACTGACGAACGAGTTCTGGGATGAAGTCGCGAATTTTGATTCCACATTTCTTGTAAAAGTAGGGTCCGATGATTTTTGCGGTTAAATTAGTTCGGTTTGCATAGCTATCTCTTGTTCGGTCGATCTCATGAAGTGGTCGACTTAACAGATCGATTAATTTCTGAAATTGCGGCGGTTGCGCGGCAGAACACGTTCCAGTTGGGCAACCCGATCTTCCCTCGAGTTGCGGCGCCGCTGGCAGTGGAGGCGCTCCACGTGCGATTTCAGGCCGTCCAGTTTGCTCGTCCAGCGGGCCACTCTCTGGCAGAGGTGGAAGGTTTGGGTCTTGCGGTTCAGCCGCTGACTGTCCGCGGCCTTTGGCCATAAGTGGCGTGAAATCTACAGGCGGAAAAACAGGTGAGTCACCATCGGTAATAAGCAAACCATCTTTGCGAGCGAGCGATCTCAGTGCAACATAATAGGTTCCATTCTTTTCGAGATGCGAAATGTCAGATCCCAGTTCCGCGTGCACAACATGAACCGGAAAAAAGAAGTCGCTGGTTTCTCCACCAATGGGCGAGTTGACAACGGAATGATCATATCCTGCTTTGACAAGCCAGTTGTTGAGCGTAAGTTCAGGGCTTGGTTTTCCGTCGGCTCCGTTGATGCTGTAGGCTTTCGGGACATCAACGATGCTACCAGATTTAAGTAAACCAACTGGGTGGAGTTTTGATTCCGCAATTGAGCTACGAACTGCAAGATCATCTCTGAGTTGAATTTGTAGAGCGTTGGCGATGGGTCCTAAGATAAGACCAAACGAAATGATTCCAAGTTCTAGAAAGAAAAGGAGTTTACGAAGCCCCCGGCCGGCGTTGCGCACGCTCACCCCTAAAATCGCGTTGGCGAGAAATCGTCTCGGTGATATTTTCGGTGAGCGTCCACCGTTACACCAGGTTAAACGCTTCAGTTTTTTAAACCACAACTGCATTTTCATGGACTTCTCACCCTCTTACGTTTTTCAACGATCAAGAGGGTGAGAGTTCAATCATTGTGCCAGATCGAGAAATCGAGGTTTGACGGTAATTTGCTAGCCAAATCAATAGTTTGCGAATCCGTTGTGGGTTTCATCCCCGCCCTCCAAGTAGAGCGAGCGAGCATGCGGCCTAGGTGGTAAGTCTCCTGTCAAATTCTTAGACACTACGCTAATCACTTGGTTAGCTAGTTCGTAAGTCACTTTGATAGTCACTTTGATAGTCATTTGTGATTCACGAGGTAAGTGTGCCGAAAATAAACCTTCCATAACGACTCCGTTCAAAGCAAAACATGCTTTTGAATTAGACCCAGAGGCGGCGCCTACAGATGCTGCAAACGTCGTTAAGAAAAGATATTAAAACCGCTCGGGCGTGGCGATTATCAATGCGTGCAACTTGTGAGTTCGAATTGCACTGCAGGTGCAATTCTGACTTGGGGCTTGACTAGAGCCAGTTGAAAAAGTCGAGACTCAACTGAAACATCTGCTCTTGCTTGGCTTCGAAGGTTGTGTCTTGCACACGTCGAACAAACGATTTGATTTCGTCTCGTACCTTTTCAAAACCCGCCTGATCCATCGTAAACGTGAAGAGTAAACTCTCCTTTAACGATTCTGGCGTTTGCGCGAGGCGCGACTGAGCAATGCTTTTGAGCGCGGCTTGGTGGGCGCGCATCAAAGGATGTTCGCGGCCGAAATGAGGAAATTTCTGATGCACTTTTAAAACTGAGAAAGGATCTGTTTGCGCAAGCTCGATGTACTCGTTTTTGTCTAGAGTCTGTAGCGTTTCGCGAAGTTGCTCGATTGTGATTCCGAGTTTGGCGATCAAGCCGCGCGGATTTTTTTGATGAGCTTTGATAAAGAGCGAAACATGAATCAGAACGCAGAGTGGGTTAAAAAGATAATTCATCTCCGCAACGAACGCTTCGCCCATCGCATCTTTGTGCTCAGCGCTCGTCAGTTTGCGTTTTTGATGATCATCAATTCTTTTAAATAAAAACTGCTTTCGGTTGTTGTCATGTGTTGTCGCATAACTTCGGAGCAACATGATGAAGTCAACTTCCTCGGTCAAGAGATCCAAATGATTGGCGATCACAAAAAGCTGATCTTCTCCAAGGTGTGTGTGCTCATCATTGAGACATCGGGAGAAATATGTGTGCTGAATCTCAGCTTTAGCGGCGAGCTCTTTCATGGTGAGGCCGGGCCGCTTCGCGCGAAGGTATTTCACCTGACCGCGGATGGCTTCTTTGTAGTCGATAAAATTATAAATGGAATGAGTGGCCACCTTCAGAGTTCGATCGGGAAGATTTTATTGAGCAAACTCGGTGGGCTGTAGACTAAGACGGGCATCATTCGACCGTTCACGATTCCCGTCATGGTGACCGCATCGAGGTGATAATCAATCTGCAAATCATAGGGGCGATGGGACGTGGTGCCCATAAATACACCACGTGCTCCGCCTTCGTTAAATAGAGGCCCGATCATAAAATTATTTATAAATCGATCCTTCAAAGTAAAGACCTGTTGCTCTGGAGGGAGCTGCACAACCGATGCCGACTTCATCCCCATAGCAAGTGATGCAATTGCATCGGCGTGAATCGTACCTGCGGGGACGGCAGGGCTTGCGGCAGTTTTTTTGGAGAAAACATTCCATTCGAAAGTGCCGCCCTGAACCTTTCCTTCGAGGCGTAGGCAAGCGGTCTCTGGTGGAACTTGAAAGAAGCCAGGATCAAAGGTTCCGTTAAAAGTGCAAATGTCGAATGTGAGAGGTGGATTCAAAAATGATTGAATTGGATTCGCAAGGTAGAATTTCGAGAATCGCTGATTAAGGGTCTGATCGAGAAAAACCTCGGACATCAAACCTGCGCCGGTGTGTGGAAATCCAAAGATATGTCCAAACTCGTGCATAAGAGCGTACTGCAAGAGTTTTTGATTTTGCCAAGCGCGTGGGATGAGGTGGTCCGTGTTCGGAAGCCCGTTGTAGGCGTTTGGTCCCATGTCAGATGAGATGTACATGAAACCTTTTCCGCGCAAATTGACCGTGTCATAATCTGTTCGCACCGTGATGCCAATAAAGAGCCGAGGGTCGACGAGAAATTCGATTTCTTCTTTGGAGAGCATTCCGTAGCCCACAAGAATTCGCAGGTCAGTGTCGGCCGCGCAAGTAGGCTGGAGCATAAAATCTTGAGTTCCAAGCTTCGCAAAACCCTGGGGGAGCGGGGGAGCCGTGTTGAATTCATTCTTCCAATAAGAGATGGCATTCGCAATCGAAAGCTGAATGGAAGCGTCAGTCGCGGAAACCGAAGCGTGATCGACCGCAACGCAGTAGCGAACTGTTGTCGTGTTCTTCACGAACCAGGGATTCTTTGAAAAGCGAACGTTGTCGCCACCCGAGCCAACCCATCCGCCACGCTCTCCAAGCACAGCAAGGGACAAAAGGGCAATCGAAAGAAAGAATGCGAGTCTCACCCAAGGCCGGTTTAAATATTTTTTCATTCTTTTTCCCTTCGCGAGATCGGTCGCACTTTATAAAGACTGATTCTGAAAATGCACGCCACGCATGTGGAAGGTTATCTGCATGCGTTTCTGTATGCGTTTCTGCATGCGTTTCTGCATGCGTTTCTATCCCATATTTGGCCGCGTATCTGAATGTGTATTAGACTTAGAGTTTACTAGAGGCCGGTTGGTCCCTGCACGACTCCGTTGAGTCGCATGAAAATCTCGGAGTCATCGAGGGAGAGACGAATCAACTGATCGGCACCTTTCAATCCCGGTGCAATCCATAAATTGACGCTTTCGGTTTGCACGCCCGCACCAAAACTCACGTCTCCCGCCACCCAATCAATCGGAATGATTTGCATCTTGCCGTCAACAATTCTCTTCACAGTCGATGGGATCACAAAATTGATGTGAATTGAAATGGGGGTGGGCTGAATGTACTGGCCCATTTGCTCGAGCAAAGGTCGAATCCAAAATCCACCCTCACGGTTGTATTCTGCTTCAGTAATTTTCACGATCAAACCATTTTCGCCAAACAAGTTGACGACACCCGGACTGCACTCGTCGGTGTAGACGTTGAACAGCGCAGGCAAATGACTGCCCGATCGTGCCTCGTCGCAAATGGATTTGCAGTACTTTGCCTTGCATTGAA
>JAYVND010000479.1:0-4305 GCA_043758635.1 Bdellovibrionales bacterium | reverse complement strand
TCTATTGGGTGCGCGACGGCAGCCTTACGATGAACACGGTGCTTGATCTTGAATCCGCTTCGAATGTCCCAATTGGGCAACTTTCTGCAATGATGGATGACTATCGGAAGTTCTCGCGCCAGATCCAACTTACGATTACACCTCCAGGTCTCGGCGACCCAAGATTTCATGTTGATGGCTCGGCCGATGACACACCCTGGGGTCGACCGCAAAATGACGGTCCCGCTCTCCGCGCCCTCACTTTCATCCGCATGGCACGCGCCATGATCGCTTCGGGCAGAACAGATTATGTACTACAAAATCTCTACAACCCGGCATTGCCCGCGGATACCTTAATTAAAGTCGATCTCGAATATGTTGGTCATCACTGGAGCGAGAAAAGTATTGATCTGTGGGAAGAGATTCGTGGACAGCATTTCTTCACGCGCGCGGTTCAGTATGCATCACTTATTGAAGGTGCCGCACTCGCTGACCAACTCGGCGATTTGGGAGCAGCAGATTTTTACCGTAGCCAAGCATCACTTCTCGACAATCAGCTGAGTCAGCATTGGAGCGATCAGAATGGTTACTTCCTTGCCACGCTCAATTCCGAAGCTGGGCCTGATCATCAAAAGCCGAGTCAGCTCGACACGGCCGTGATTTTAGGAGTGCTCGCGGGTAACCAGGAACAAGGAACTCTCTCGCCGTTGAGTGACCACGTTCTTGCAACCGCGGCCGCGCTAGAGCGGACATTCGCTACCATCTACCCGATCAATTCTGACAAAACAATCGGCACGGCTATCGGCCGCTATAGCGAAGACAATTACTACGGCGGCAACCCATGGTTTCTCACAACTGCCGCATTCGCACAGCTGCATTACCGAGTGGCTAAAATTTTGAATGCCCGCGCAAACTATTACCTTACGCCAAATTCTGCAGCATTTTTTGCTGCTTGCGTGCCGGCCCCAGAAGCGAATCTGTTGGTCAGCGGAGTTGATATCGCGGCTGATCCACGGCTTAAAGCTTTGGTTCAGAATGGGCTTGTCGCAAAAGGTGACGGCTTTTTGCGCCGCGTGCGCAAACACGTAGGACCAACGGGCGATATGTCTGAGCAATTCTTACGGGACACGGGCTTTATGGGCTCGGCTCGTGATTTGACCTGGAGCTATTCTGGAGTTCTCGAAGCCGTGCTCGAGCGCAATTTGGTTCCGTAAAAAAACAATTTATGAATTAAACCAAACAATGTGAGTCGCCGTTGCGTCCGGAGTAGGGTCACGGCATCCTCATTGAGCAAACAGCGAGCAGCAATGAGCGAGAGATTTAGCAGGGTGCGACGACCTCTCGATGGCCTCTGCCACAAAATTGCGCATCGAAGTGCGGTGGAGTCGGTAACGAATCCGGTGGCGCGAGCGCAACTTCAGCTCGCACGTTTTTGTTTACCAGGAGCCCAAATGCTTAAGATCGACTCTCATTCAAAACGGCAATCTGCATTTTCATCGCATCTTCATCGCTGGGCTACTGGTGTAATTGGATTCTCATGTCTCGCCTTGCTCATTTTGTCTTTTCAAAATTGCGGCGGTTCCGGATCTGGTTCTGGCTCAAGTGGACCACTAGATGACAACGGCGCGGCTTCGACCGGTACCGTGCAACTTTTGCCCGAAGCAGGTTTGAGCAACCCGCGGCTGCAAATCATCAGCGACAACTGGACTTCAAGCGGTCAAATTGCTGGTCTTTCAAAAAATCTCGGCTGCATTGATGCGCTACAAACTGACTTCCCAAATTGCTCCGCCTGGGCTCTCGTTCAATCAAAACAACTGATCAGTCAGGCTCCTGGTGCCCTCCTCCCCTCTGGGGTTTCATTGATCACCGACCCTAGCCAACTCTTTGTGTACGCCGATCCCGAATGGGGCACGGCACTCCTTGCAATCCTCTCGGTGACTGCCGACTCGCGCACCGGAACCGCGTCGGGCTCCTTGCGTTCTCCAGATTCATCAGGTCTCACAACGCCTGGAACGCTGCGAATCTATCGCGATTCGCCGCGAGGGAAATATGCTTATGAGCTTTCTGAACAAAATGGATTTATAAACTCATCAGGTGGTCAAATTGAAGCGCTCCAAGCCGATTTTTTGCAAGTCGGCTCGGGCGCGCCCACTCTTGCCCACCCGGTCACACTCAGTTTGGACGCAAGGATCGCAAGCCAGCATGTCGCATTTTACACCTCTCCTAACGAGAGCTTAAAAGTTCGCTCGATTTTCTATAGCCAGGCGACGCTTGCCTTCAAAAACGACAGCACGATCCCTGCGTCGCTTCGCGTGAAAAATTTGAGACTACGATTTATCCATGGCGATTCGGCCAATTACACTCTTCCAGCCGCCACTTGTGTCGCGAGCGATACGGGCTACGATATTTCTCTGCAGCAAAATCTTCCGAATGAAAGTAATCGCTATGATTTGCGCGTGGGCACAGCGCTCAACCCATATAAGATCGATTTGAATGCACATCTTTGCTCACTGCTCTCGCTCAATCTTAATTGCGTTGGACAAATCGGCGGCCAATCTGTCAGCCAAAACCTGAGCTTGGGATCACTCCCCGGAAGCACAAATTTCGGCAACTGGAGCCTCTTGACCGAGCAAACCGGATTGGAAACAAGTAAGGCGTTGGCCTCTGATACAAATCCAAATCAAGGAGGCGACGCTCTTGGCGAAATAGGCACGAGACTGCAGATTGAAAACATCACAGCGACGCAAGATCTTGGGCGAGCATACAGCTGCCCGACCGGTGTCTCGACTCGCACGTTTGTTCAGGGAGTTCAGACGCTTCGCGAGGTTTGCGGGTATGGCGCACCGATCGGAAGTCATTGGTCGGCGTCGACCGAAACTTGCTATCAGAAGGTGATTGGGGATCAACATTGTGGCTCAGGCAAGATCGTCAAAACAGAATGTGGAGTTCCCAATCCCGGGGTTTTATGGACGCCCATTGGCGACGAATGCTACTCTTTCACGACAACAACAACCTGCAGTTGAAGCACTTCGAGGCATTCTAAAGCGCTTTGCTGTACCTTGAAGTCCATCAGAAAATCAGGTGAAAACTTGTTGGCAATGACGGGATTTGAATCACTGTTTCTTTGCCCGCAACAGTGTTTTATTGTCAAACCACCTTCCATCTTTGAGACGATTTGGATAGAAGTCTTCTAACACGAGCTGCACTGGCCACGAAGCACTGGCCCATGACGCAGTGGCAGTGGAATTGTTATCGTGACTTTACTTCGTTCACACTCGGGCCTGTCGAGGTCTTTTTTAGGGGGAAATATGAAAGTGTCTCATCAGTCCGCGGGTCAGATTACGGGTCAGATTACGGGTCAAACCACAAGTCGGCACGCGGGTCAGTTGACGGGTCAGATGGTAGGTAAAATCACGACTGCATTTGCCGTTCTAATTGGCTTCGGATTTGGCGCTGCCGGCATCAGCGCTCACGCAGCAGTCGAGAAGATGCATGTCGATTCGGGATCGACGAAATTTCTTGCAGTTGGCCGTCCCTCGCTTTTAAAAGTTCGAGGCGAAGGCAAGGGTCCACAAGGTGATTTGCAAGTCACCGATGGCCAAGTGACCGGCGAATTGAAAGTCGATATTGCCTCGTTTAACACGGGCATCGATATGCGTGACCACCACATGAAAGAAAAATACCTCGAGGTCGAGAAGTTTCCAACAGCAACTCTCACCATCAAAAAAGCAACAATCGGTGAAATGACTTCTCTCCCGAAAGACATCGATTTTGAAGGCGAACTGAACCTTCACGGAGTGTCTCAGCCGGTGAAAGGAAAAGCCCATGTCGAAAAACAAGGTGGCGACTTCTCTTTTAATGCCAACTTCCCGGTGAAGATCACCGACCACAAAATTGATATTCCAACTTACGGCGGAATTAAAATCGCGGATGAAGTCACGGTCGATGTGACATCGAAAGCAACAGATGTCGCATCGGCAACTCCCACTGTCACTCCGGCGAAAAAAGATAAAGCGCGCAAAGATTGAATTCAACCGAAGCGATTCGGTCGCAGTCTCAACCTGATTTAACTTTAGGACTTAAATGAAACGGATTTTGTTGACCTTGATTGCGGGCTCTTGGATGAGCTTTTTACTCCTTTCCACTTCGGCCCATGCGTACCCCGAGATGGTTCGCGCTGGTTACACAAACTGCACCTCATGCCATGTGTCTCCAGCCGGTGGTGGAATCCTTACAGACTACGGTAGAAATTTGTCATCGGAGGTCTTGAGTACCTGGGGGAGCGAGAAGGAGACGCAGCTGGGGCATGGTCTTCTTGGCATAAAT
>JAYVND010000478.1:0-4325 GCA_043758635.1 Bdellovibrionales bacterium | reverse complement strand
CGTGTCATCGGTTCTATACGAGGATTACATTCGTGTTGCAAAGGCAAAGGGTGTATCAACTTTTCGGCTCTACACGAAACACGCTCTTAAAAATGCAGCGATGCCG
Organism: Bdellovibrionales bacterium; assembly: GCA_043758635.1. Classification (GTDB taxonomy): domain Bacteria; phylum Bdellovibrionota; class Bdellovibrionia; order Bdellovibrionales; family JAMPXM01; genus JAYVND01. The sequence continues at coordinate 4,219 of JAYVND010000478.1, read as the reverse complement.
ATCGTGACAACTCTCGGCCTTCAATTCGGAGCTTTGCTCTCGGGGACAGTTATCACGGAAATGATTTTTGACTGGCCCGGAATCGGACTCTTTCTTTTTCAAGGCATTCAAGAACGCAATTATCTTGTGGTGCAGGCATGCGTTCTTCTCATTGCGATCATTTATGTTTTGGTTAATTTGTTGACCGATGTTGTTTACACACTCATTGATCCTCGCGTGAGGCTCTCGTGAAAAAGCGACGACCTCTCTCACTTTTCGTCGGATCGGCGCTTCTCTTTACCTTCATTGCGATTGCAATTTTCGCCCCCGTACTCAGCCCTGCAGCGGCGAACGAGTTTCAATTGGCGAGACACCACGAAAGACCGTCGTGGAGTCATCCAATGGGATTCGACGAGAACGGCTGTGATGTTTTAGGCCAAGTTTTTTACGGCGCAAGGGTGAGTTTAAGCGTCGGGATTTTTGTTGTGTCGGTCAGTGTCACGATCGGACTCTTGATAGGCACATTGAGCGGTTATTATCTCGGGTGGATCGATCAACTCGCCATGCGATTGGTTGATCTTCTTCACGCGTTTCCCGGATTTCTACTGGCACTCGCAATCGTTGCTATTACGGGGCCCTCCGCTCTTCACTTGGTATTTGCCATGTGTATCACAGGCTGGACGGGGTACGCTCGACTTGTCAGAGCCGAAGTTATGCATCTTAAACATCGCGAGCATGTCCAAGGAGCGATCGCCGCGGGTGCCACCAGCTTATGGGTCATGCGCAAACATCTTTGGCCAAATCTCTTTTCACAGCTGATGGTACAAGCCACTTTCGGTTTTGCTGGCGCAATTCTAACTGAATCTGGCTTAAGCTTCCTCGGCCTCGGTGCCTCGCTTGACACGCCCACGTGGGGAAGCCTGCTCAACTCAGGTCGACGTTCACTCCTTGAAGCTCCTCATATTAGTTTGTTTGCAGGACTCGCAATTCTACTCGCTGTTCTCTCATTCAATTTAATTGGAAACGGTCTCCAAAAAATCGCAGACCCCCACGCCGATTGATTCGCTAAGATGGTACTTTGATTGCAAAGTCCTAAACACCATGCTGAGATAAGTCTTAAATAAATGGCTCACCGCGGGGTTCGATTTTGAATCATGACATTGGCCAACAGATTATCCTGGGCATCAAAGGCAGAACTCTTAATGATGAGGAGTCAGCATTCATTGTTAAAAATAACATTGGCGGAATTGTCCTTTTTGGTCGCAACGTTGAGTCGGTTGAGCAGGTCCACGAGCTTTGCACGCAGATTCAATCGCTCCGCCATCGTCTTCCCGGAAAATCGCCGTTGTTTATAAGCGTTGATCAGGAAGGAGGGCGAGTCGCACGACTCAAAGCTCCTTTTACAACCTGGCCGCCTCTTGCGAAAGTTGGTGATCTTGATTCGACCTCGGTGGCTTTCAAATTTGCCCAGGTGATGGGCGAAGAACTTTTGTCGGTCGGAATCAATTTGAATTTCGCACCTTGCATTGATATTTTCACCAATCCGAAAAACACCGTGATTGGCGACCGCTCACTTGGTACCACTGCCGAGCGCGTGGCAAAGATCGGCTCGGCCGTCGTTCGCGGCTATCTCAAGTCGGGAATCATTCCGTGTGCAAAACATTTCCCGGGACACGGCGACACGCTGATCGACAGCCACGAAGGTCTTCCAATTGAAAACAAAACTCTGACAGAGCTTGAACGGCGCGAGATGGAGCCTTTCAAAAAAGCGTTCCGAGCCAGACTTGATCTCGTAATGTCGGCACACATTAAATTCCCGAACATTGATCCCGATTGGCCCGCAACTCTGTCAGAAATTTTTTTAAAGAAAATACTTCGTGAACAATTGCGCTACCGCGGGTTGATTATCACTGACGATCTCGACATGGGTGCATTGAAAACGAATTATCCAAAAGATTTGATTGCCGTTCGAGCGCTCCAAGCCGGCAACAATATTTTGCTTTACTGCAATGAACCCGACAGTCCGGCGATCGCAGTGGAGGCGATCGCCAAGGCACTTGCAGATAATACGTTGGACGTCAGAGTTGTGAGCGAAAATGCGGCGAAGATCCACCAGCTCAAAGAATCTTCGCTCAAGAATCCGGATCCTAAGTCGATGGATGAAGTTCGGCAAATTCTTGGCCACCCTGATCATTTACGGTTGGCCAAGGGGATTGCATCTGGCGCGGTGCCCGCAGATCTTCTCACTCAAACCACTTAAGGCTTTAGATGATTTCGCGAGTGATTGGACCACTGAAACCGCGCCAGATTTCCCGGCTGGATCTCCAACTATTTCGCAGCTCGACTACAACCACGAGCTCGAAGCGGCGACGGCTGCGCGTTGTTTTCTCACTCGCGTTTTTTCTCATTGGCGCGAGCGCCCGCGCTCAGATTTACAATCAACCGACCGAAGTGATCCAAGCCTCACCAATATCGGTTTTTGCCGCACGGACTGGCACACTTCCTGTCTGCGAGCTTCCACAAGATGAATTTAAATCGAGCGCTCTACCAGTGAGTGATCAGTTGAACTCTGTTCCCGGGATCAACGCAAGATCGAACGGGTCTCCAACGGTTTCAATTCGCGGCTCCGTCGATGCCGATCGCGTGATGAAACTCTACGACGGAATCCCGCTCAACCTTGCGGATGGCCTGGGTGGCACCGATCTTTTCGTTCCACGAGAGTCACTCTCTTCGGCTCAACTATTGAAAATGCCGGCTTCGGTTTACTTCGGTGGATCTGCGATGCGCGGGGCGATCAATTTTCGTACGCGCATTTTCGATCGCACCGCTGCGCGGATGGATCTGACCGACAACACTGGCCTTATCGGCACGCGTAGCTACTTTGCAGCAGTCCCCTTCCACGTCGAAGATGTCGGAAAAGAATCGAGGCAAACCACGCCAACTCTTTCCTCAAACTCAGATGATTTAGTTTTCACAAAATTCAACGTGTCCCCGATCCAAATTCCCGATCGCACGATTGAAACATCGAAGAGCACTCGCTCGAATTATCAATTCACCGCATTCAACGAATTTGCACCCGGAAAATCGCGCTACGATAGCTTCAACGGAATCGGCGGAACTCTCAGCGATGGGCGCCTTGAACACAACTGGCAGGAAACGACCCGCGCCGTGCTGACCGGCACCAGCATGGTGGGGCACGTGGAGATCACGCCGCACTTTATTTATGCGCGACAGCTCGGAGAGAACCCGGGGCCGATCACTTCGCCCAGTCGCTCAAGTTTCGAGACGAGTGGGACCGTCGCCGCCATCGAGGCCAAAGATGCGCTTGAGCGAAACATCGTTCTCGACATGCGAATCTCTGACATTCGTGAAGGCGGAAAATACGACAAAGGCACAACCTTTGCGAGCACGTCCCAAGTTTCGCGAACTGCCCTCACGACCGATCTGGATTGGAACTGGCGAGAGAATATCGCGAGCAAATTCTTTTTTGATTTCAATCTTGATCATCTTTCGGCAAGTTATTTGAATGGTTCGCAATTCAATCAAAATATTTTTGAGATCGGCCAGAGCCACGAAGTCACGGTCTTTGACACGTGGTCGATTCTCGTGGGTCACCGCTACTTATCGGAGTCTGGTCAACATCTCAAAACTTTGACGATTGCCGACACGCTTGAGAACATTCGATTTTGGGCAACTTACGGGGAAGGCTTTAGAAATCCCTCATTGAGTGACCGCTATTCAGCGACCAGCTATTTCGTTGGTAACCCACGTCTCAGGCCTGAAGAGTCCAAGTCCGTCGAAGTCGGGCTGACTCGTCAGATGTCGCCCGGACGAAGCATCACACGAGATGGTTTTACCTATAGCGCCTCTGTTTACTGGATACGCGACACCAATTTGATGGACACGCAACCTTACAATGCGAGCGCGCAGACCAAAATCAATTTAGGTCACGCGCGCACGTACGGTGCTGAAGCTTCACTTGGCTACTCCTATCATATTTGGAGCGTCACTCTTGCCGACAACACGATGGATTCGGTGAGTGAAGCGGACGATCTGCACAACATCGAGCCACGGCGACTTTCGCCCAAAAACCAACTGAGTTTAATCGTGTCGCAACAGCTGGGCCCGATGATCGCCGAAATTCAAGACACCTACTGGAGTCCCTTTTACGATCGCGCCTATCCGAGTAACACGCTGGAACAACTTCCCTCATGGAACAAAGTGAATTTAGGTTTTCGCA
>JAYVND010000477.1:0-4330 GCA_043758635.1 Bdellovibrionales bacterium | reverse complement strand
TTCAGTTCCGCTTTTTATTCGAGCGAGATTTTGCTCTCGCCGCCGCTTGAGACTTCGCATTCGGCTTTAAGAGTGACTTCGCCCGAGGCTTCGCGCTTTCATTCACGTTCGGTATCACTTGAGACTTCGCTTTCGGCTTCGGCTTCGCGCGAAGTTTCGCCTTTAAACTCGACCCGTGACTGGCACGTTGGAGTGCCACATGAAGAACAGCAGCAACGGTAATGGCATCGCGAATATCGCCGCTCTTGACGCGGCGGAGCACAGCAGAGAAATCCAGCCATTTAACTACAAGGGCCTCGGTCTCTTCGGGAGCCGCACGGCCCGATGACAAATCAGAGGCTTCGTAAATCACTGCACGCTCGTCGGTCGATGAGTTAGAAAGCGTCAACTCTAAAAGTTTGCGCCAATGTTTGGCTTGGTATCCAGTCTCCTCTCGTAACTCGCGTTTCGCTGTCTTCAGCCCGGACGTGCCGATCGGGCAGCCCCCTTCCGGCAACTCCCACGAATATTCGCGCAGAGGATAGCGATACTGGCCCACCATCAAAATCCGGTCTTGAACATCGATTGCCACAATCCCCACCGCTAAGTTTTGAAAATGGACGATGCCATAGATGCCTGGTGTCTTTGCGGGAGTCATCACCTGAGATTCACTCACTTTGATCCAGGGATTTTCGTAAACCAACTTGGTGGAATTTGTGGACCATGGATTTCGTTTTTCCGACACTCTGCGAGTGGAGACTCGGCCTGCAACACACTGCGAGAAATTCTGACTAAGCAGTTCCTGAGTTGTATTTTGAGTCATATAACTAAGCTTTGATTGACTCTGTTCTGCAACGTTTCGATCCGCAGACGCTCGCGACGGCTTCTGCACTGAATTTCTCATTGTATTTCTCGCTGAATTTCGCGCTAACTTTCGCGCTAACTTTCGCAACGACTTATAATTCGGCACTAAATTGTCCTCGATCCTCTACAGTCGCTGCTTAAATTTTCGACGTTTTTGCGATACAAATTCACTCAGCGAGAAACAAACGGCCAATGAAAAAATTCAACGTACTTTCGGTGGCAAAAGCTTGGACGGTTTCCGATACTTTACCTTGATCAAGGCAAACCTCTGGCTAAATCCTGAACGATGCCAGGAGATTACACAACTCCCATGATGAGACGTTGTGTTGAAGCCGGTTTGGTTTGCGCAACAACTGTGAGAACCTAAACAGGATTCAGATGGTCTGGACTTAAGGCAGGGAGATGCGTTCATGGCAAATATCCTTTTGGTTGAAGACTCTGTTGAGATTCGCGACGTCGTTCTCGCAGTGCTTAAAAAAGATCACGAAGTTTTATGGGCTTCCACTCTGAAAGAGGCGCAAGAGCTGCTCGCAACTCCATCTAAAGAATTTGATCTCGTCCTTCTGGATATCGATCTTCCAGATGGCAACGGCATGGATTTTCTTTCTGGAATGGGAGATCAGCTCGAGGCACGCGGCATCGGAACAATTTTTCTTACCGGCACGAACACGGTGATCTCGCGCATCCGCAGCTTTTCACTCGGCGCCCTTGACTACATTCCAAAGCCTTTCGACATTTTGGAATTTCAAGTTCGGATCAATTCAAAGCTTAAAGGTCGTCGCACGGAACGTGCTGCTGCCGTTCAAAGTGTTGTGCGCGGTGGCCGCATCGAAATGGATCTGTCACGTCAGCAAGCGTTCGACACCGATCTTGCCGGCAAGCAACAGCAGCTCGATCTCACTCCCGTCGAGTTCAGACTCCTGCTCCTGTTTGTGCAGAATTCCGGCGAGGTCGTTGCTCGGCAAAAGATTCTCGATACTGTTTGGGGGCAAGCCGCACATGTTTCGGCCAGATGCGTGGACCACCACGTCTGCGGTCTACGGAAAAAAATCACGCCGAGTGGCGGCCGTATCGAATCAGTTTATGGAGTGGGTTATCGAATCGAAGTGTGAGCCGCGAAACATCGCTGTGGTCTGAGCAGTCGCCGCTCTCGCTCGTTTGCTCCTTCTCCGTTCCTCTCGCCTGCGCGGAGTTTGGATTGAACTCTGGCACCAACTCTCCATCTCCATTGCCATTTCCATTGCCAAATCTGGATCTCAAATCAAAGGTCAAGGTCAATACAGCGCACAAACGTGGTCCGTTTTCTTTTTGTCGGCTCGCTGCAGGGAATGGCTCACGAGGGGCGGAGACACGGGCGTATCGCAACGCAAGTGCTGAGAAATTAATGCCCGGATGGGCTCAGCAGAACTCTCCCGCTCACTTCGATGAATAATAAATGACAGGAAGCACTGAGATCTGCAGCTTTTTTACAAAAAGCTAAATGATCGGCCCTAGTTCGGTAAATGAAAGGTAACTGATGCGTGGAGTTAGGGCATTTCTCTTGCCATCGTATCTCCTTTCTTGAATCGTCATCGGATGCGCGTGGGCCTCAACTACTTGTCCACGCGTTCAAGTTTCTAAAGGAGATACCCCATGGCTTTCACGCTTCCCGAACTTCCCTATTCCTCAGATGCTCTAATGCCGCATATGTCACCAGAGACTTTTTCATTCCACCACGACAAGCATCATAAAGCTTACGTTGATAACTTAAATAAACTTATCCCAGGTACCGAATTCGAGAAAATGACTCTCGAGCAGATCATCATGAAATCAACAGGTGGCATCTTCAACAATGCAGCTCAGGTCTGGAATCATACGTTCTTCTGGCACTCGATGGCGCCAAAAGCCGGTGGCGAACCGAAAGGCGAAGTGCTGGACGCCATCACTCGCGATTTCGGATCGTTTGCGGCTTTTAAAGAGAAATTTGCTGATACCGCTGCCAAACAATTCGGCTCAGGCTGGGCGTGGCTTGTAAAACAAAAGGACGGCAAACTTGCAGTTATTTCGACTTCGAACGCTGCGACACCTATGACTGAAGGTCATACGGCTCTCCTGACGGTCGACGTTTGGGAACACGCGTATTACATCGATTACCGAAATCGCCGCCCCGATTATTTGGCCGCTTTCTGGAATCTCGTGAACTGGGATTTTGTTGCACAAAACTTGAAAAAAGCCTAACCACGCTGTTGGGGTTACCGGTTTGTGGTTGGTGACGAACAGATGGTCGAGTGAAGACAAACGGGAAAAAGAGGCGGACGAACATCCTCCTCTTTTTTCGCGTTTGAAAGGTCATGAAACATTTTTTCAGTTTTTAGAAAGCCGTGTAAAGGTCGAACATGCGTGTGATAAAAGAAATCTCTCATCCCCAATGCAAGATCACGATCTTTGCCTGGAACCAAAAGTTTTTACTCAAATTTGAGCTCGGATTGTGCGAGCAGACCTTCAAAGTTAGCCAGCTTGATGTGCCGGCCGTCGAAGAGATTGAGGCGAAGCTGACAAAGCCGTTTATTGACGGCGTGCTCAAACGCTTTGCCGAAATGCACGCGGATTTATTTCCCATTGAGAGCAACTGACTTTTTGCCTAAATTCAGGGCACGTAATTGATGGAGATTGGAATGGTCGCATGCTGCTGCACGCGGCTTGCACTGCCAATTTGGGTGGTACCAAAAAGTGAGACCGTGCCAACCGATGAAAATGCCGGAGCCCCGGCATTCATTTCAACACCTCCACACTGTATATTGCAGTTTGAAAGTGACGTGACACTCGAGTCAACACTTGCTCCTTGCGTCCCAAAAACTGCATCAAACTCTCGGCCATCGATCTCGCAAACGTATTGCGCGCCTTTCAAATTTGCATTTTCGAAAGCCACAACAATCGAGGCTGACTGAAGTGGCGCCAAGCTCTTCCAAACTAATTTCAACTGTCCGAGGTCGATCCTAAGTGCTGACACTGGCGACTGAGCACACGTCACACCGGCATTTTTTTGAAGGCTGATCGAGCTCATTGCGACTGACAAACCGATCACTGGAGGCGCGTACTCTTGTTCAAATGCATGTGCCGTCTGCGATACCGCAATCATCATCGCGTTGAGCGCGACTGCTGCGAAAATCGGCAACGCAGCACTTACGACTGCCCTCGAAACGCGTTTCTCAACAAGTGCTGTCGCAAATCTCAAGGCTGCTTCTGACGGACTAAAAGATTTCATATCGCATTCCTTCGCTCGATTGCGGCCCGATCCAACTGTTATTTCTCAACACACATTCGTTCACTCAGTTCTCTCCGGGCAACTGACTTTTAAAAACTTATGTTCGACAATTTTTTGGCCGCACTCTGATGAGACAATTCTGTGTTCGACCTGTGAATCGAAAAACCAGTCACAATTGCTTTTGATTTATTTTTTCAATGACGACGAGGCTTGTCAATCCCCGTCCAGATCATTACGATTCCC
>JAYVND010000476.1:0-4342 GCA_043758635.1 Bdellovibrionales bacterium | reverse complement strand
GAAATTTTGTCTGAAAAAATCCATCCCGAATTAAACGCCCGTCCCATCTGGTCAGAAATTACAAATCGAATTAAAAATGGAGACGTCACACTCGTCATTATCCCGAGCCTTTATCACCTGAGTGGATCAAATCTAGCAAAGCTATCCGACTTTCTCCGTCTGCTGGAAAAAGAAAGAGTGAAACTCATCAGCCTCAAAGAAGACGTCGATAATGAGCGGTTTTCGAGAGATCAAATTCTAAAACTATTCGTGACCTCTCAATTCAGTCAGATGGCGAATTCAAATCCGCATGCAAAGGAATTTTCAGCGTGAAGAAATTTACCGCTCTCTACATTTTCATTGATGCCAATCGGGCTCCGGGGTCTGCCGGCATTCAAGCGGAAGCCCTTTCCAATTGGTGTGTTGAAAATGGAGTTACAGATTACCGATACTTTGCCGACCACCAAAACGTTACGACAAACGAAGGAAAAGACATGAAAGTTCGTGCAGCGCTCGATCGAATGATGGCAAAGGTCAAAAAACAGAAAGTTTCGCAGGTTTTGTGTTTCGAGTTGGACCGGCTCGGAGATCGTCCTTCTGAACGGCGGCTTGTTCTGCAGACGTGCAGGAATTTATCAACACCAGTTGTTAGCCTCGCCGGTCCTCCTCAGCTCGAAGATGTCATGAAAGAAATTGATCGCTGGGTGTTTGGAATTGATGATTCACCGCCCCTGTTAATGGAACAGCTGACTCCCGAGAAAGCCGAGACCGCTCTTGAAGTTGCACCACTGAAAGATATTAAGGAGCCGCCAAAAAAGCGCGGGCGCAAGATGACTCGCAATGTGACACTCATCAATAGACTGCTAGATGAAGGGCAATCACTATCAAAGATCGCGAAAGCCGCTGGTTGTTCTCGAGCGACTGTTCAGCTTCAGAAGAAGATCTGGACTGCCACGAATCAGCAAATTGAAACCGCGGATGAACTACCCCTTCAAGTGCCAGATCGTCTTCCCGACGACCATTTCGGTAACGTATCCACTTCGAGCGAATCTCAATTGACTCAGGGAGATTTTGCCCATGCCTGAGACCGAAACGACGCTGCCCTCGCCACTACCCGATCAGAGCAACTTTAAATCGCGTCTCATCGACCGCGGACTAATCTCATCGGGTTGGTTGAGCCGAGTTAAGCACCCAAATGGGAAAGACCTCAAGATCACGGTTCGCGATGTTTGGGAGCTGTACAAGAAAGACCACTTGCCCACGGTGACCGAATCAACTCGCATCAATAAAGATTTTCGCTGTTCAAAATTTCTCCCGCCGTTATTTGATGTCCGAATGAGTGAACTCACTCCCCAATTAATCTCCGAGTTCATTAGATATAATCTAGAATCTTTAAGAGCAAAGCCGAGCGTTCGCAGATTCAACTTTGGGAAAGAACTCCGAGACCTGAAGTCCATCACACGGTGGTACGCAGACACTATTGATTTCCTTTATGCCACTCCTATTAAACAGCATCACTACAAGCTTGCGGTCGTGAAAGAGATTCCGAGACGAGAGCGAGAAATCACGATTGAACAATTCAAACTCTTTCTTGGCCACCTCCCAGAGCTGTACCAAAAACTTTCAAAGGCCCAGTTCTTAACGGCCACGCGTGTGGGCGAAGCCGCTGGTCTACAATGGAAGAACGTAGATTTTGATCGCCGTTTAATTGTGATTCAAGAAATCATTGTCTGGATTAAAGGCAAGCCGACCGTGAAGTCTTGTCCCAAAAATGGGAAACGGAAAACGGGTTACATGTGTGACGCTCTATTTGAAATCCTGCAAGATAGATTGAAAGTACGAGGCGATTCGGATTTCGTTTTCCATAAGAATGGTAAACCCCTGTTGTATAGCGTGATCAATGCGAATTGTAATCGGGCCTGGAAAAAAGCAGGCCTTACGCAATTTCGTTCTACGCACCAGACTCGTTACACGGCCGCGCAACAAGCGCGTTTACTCACCGGTGGACTTGATGGAGTGAAGGCCGTAACCGGCCAGGGAATTCAGATGGCGCAAAAGTACAGCGACTATGCGTGTATGGAGCAAAACCGATCAACGATCGAAAAAATGGAAATCGCATTGGTTGGAAAAAAAGCTGCTAACTAAACACTCGAATCGCGAGCAGAGAGCGCACACCAAGCTGAGTGTCCTAGACTTTTCGATATTTCAATTAGGATCCGAATTTACTAGTGCGAGCTTGCCGAAACCAGGTCTCATCTTTCGCGTCGAAAAAAATCTTCGCCTCAATGACGAAATCAGAATTTGAACGATCGAATTAGATGCGAATACCATTGGCTCCTACGTACACGCGATCAAAACTCACCGTCCGCTTAAAATCGGTTCTATAAATAGATTCTCTCAATTTGACAGGTTTGACAGAGTCTCATTTTACCCAGTAATATCATTGCCATAAGTTTAACAGCATCTGTGAGAGGCAAACCAATGGCAAAAAAAGCCTCGAAGAAGACACGAGCAAACAAATCAACTGCTAAAAAATCGAACGGGAAAGCTGCAGCGAGCGCAACCTCAAAGAAAACTGGAAAGAAAAAAGCGTCGAAACCCGGTTCAAAAAATACGTCTCGTTCAAGTTATCCCGAGCAACTGAAGAAGAAGGTCGTCAGCGCTATCAAAAATGGAATGACTCACCTCGAGGCTTCGAACGCTTTTGAAGTGGGAATTCACAGCATTCCGAACTGGATCAAGAAGCATACTTAATTTTAGAAGCTGCGAAATGCCGAGGCCGGGCAAACATTTTTTCTCGTCCCATCTATTCGCGAGCTTCGTTGCACATAGAGCATCGTCAACGAAGCGTTCATTCGAAGGTTTAGTTTTCACCCGACTGAGGCTGATCGAGTTCGTCATTCACGAATTTGCCGTCGTCAGAATTTTCACCGTGGCTGTGGGCACAATTATTTTTTGTTGATCCAAATTAATTCTGAATCAGATTTCGCAAACGTTTCGACATCAAGAAAGTAGTATCCGTCTTTGCATAGCTTCGGATCCTTTGCGTATGAACAACCTTCGCCCCAGGAATTTTTAATTTTGATCTGGCAAGAATGAGTATCGGTATTCCAAATTCGTCCAACTACTGTGCTCGCGTGCCAGCCTTTGCCTTGCGCCTCATAATTAGCATCACATTTCGAAATCAAACACACATCATAATGAAGTCCAAATGGCCTATCTTCCTCAAGTAGCTTCATCATTTGGTCGATCGGAGCTGAAGGGCTGAAGGTTGTGAAAAGGTTCCGTCGGAACGACTCGAAGTGGACCTGCTGACCATCGGTGGAGACGGGGCTCTGGCAAAGTTTGTCTGCCTCTTGCCTGAGTTTCATGGCCGCCCAGTCCTGTATGTGGCTATTAATTTTCCGAATTTGGTTTCTGGCTGGAGTTATCAAATCTGGAGGGAGGCAGATGCCATCGACACTTTTGGCTGCTTGCTTTCGATTGCGCATCCGAGGAAACGCTTTGTTTAGATCCTCACCTCCACCAAGTTCTCCTAGCCTCACAGCAAAAAAATTTTGTTGGTCCGGGTCTGTTGATCGCCGCAGCATGAGCTGTGACGGAATCTCGCTCTCAACGCACACCTTTTTGTTATTAATTAAGTGTGCAATCAAGAGATCGGTGTTACCGCCCTCGCGCGCGAGCAGCGGTTTACCAGAGAGATCAGAACCGTGGAAGTCAAAATTGCTCTGAAATCCCGAAGGTAGAACCCCTATTCCTCCGGCAAGACCACCGATCGTCCCTGTTTGGCTACTGGCCGGCAAAGGCGGGTGCTCAAACACAATCGAACGATTTGCGGCTTCAATCTCATCTTGATTAAGGGAAATATAGCGTGATGCTGTATAAAATGCCGACGCCGTCGCAGGCGGCCTAAGGCCGATTGCCTCCGAAATTAAATCTGATGCAGTGAATGAATAACAAAAACCAGCATTACCCTGATTTTTCGGTGGAACAAATCGCGAAGTATAATCCAGCGTTCCGCAGTTCTGCTGCGAAACGACTGCCTGAGCTAAAGGAGCGAAAGTTATTGCAACACTCAGTACGCAACAAATTGAAGCTAGGAAAGGACGAACTCTTCGATGGGAATTGTTTAGCGAAATAAGACGCATACAGAATTGTCACTGTTGAAAGCTCTGAAAACAAGGCTGTAGAAGAGTAGAGCAACTCTACCTAAGACTTTTTTTCAAATCACAGACTCAGCTTTTTCCGGCAGCAAGAAGAAGGGGGCGCGTGGGCTGCGACGATGGTCCAGTTTAGTATTTTGTTTTGAACTATGTTGTGTGCCAGCTCGGCCCAACGATGCTCCCGAGGAGATCGCGATATT
>JAYVND010000475.1:0-4362 GCA_043758635.1 Bdellovibrionales bacterium | reverse complement strand
AAAGCGTCATTGCGTTCGAGCGGTCCCCACTTGATGAGCGGCCAAACCGACCAGTCACCCAGGCCTTTAGATTTTTCAATGGCGCGGTAATCCGTCTGAAACGCGTCTTCTTGCTGGAAGGTCGAAGGGTGATAGTAATTTGTTACGGGAAAATAAGTTTGCCCGTGGTAATGCAAAATGATCGGTTTGCTATTGGCCCAGAACTCTGCCGTTGTGCTCAAGAAAACGAGTCCGATAAAAATCACAAGCGATGCCACCGCAATTTTATTTGAGCGGAATCGGCGCCAGCGCTTGCGAGAGAGATCGTTTTTTAAGAATTTTTCGATCATGTGAAATCGATTCTCGGGTCAACTACCACGTAAAGAACGTCAGAAATCAATCGGGCCACGAGGAACATGACACCTTCTAAGAAAATTAAACCCATTAAGACGTTGTAGTCCCGAGACTCTGCTGCGGTGAGACTTAAAAGCCCCATGCCGTCGAGTTGGAAAATCCGCTCAACAATAATCGAGCCCGAGAAGAACAAGGTTAGAACGCCGCTCATACCGGTGATGATTGGAATCAGAGCATTGCGGAGCGCGTGCTTCATATAGACCTTGCGATTGTCGAGACCCTTGGCTTGCGCCGTGCGGATGTAATCCATCTTGATCACATCGATGAGTGAGTTCTTCATCATGAGAGTGAGGAACGTGAAACTGCCGATCATGTAGCACGTGAGCGGCATGATCGCGTGTAAAACGCGGTCCCACATTTTCGCCCAGAATGTGAGCGAGTCATAGTTATCAGAAATCAGATAACCCATTGGCAGAATGTCGAGATGACTCGAGCCTGCAAAATAGACGAGCATTAAAATTCCGAGCATCAATGGAGGAATTGAATAGAGGAAAAATAAAATAAAACTCGTCCAACGGTCGAAACGCGAGCCGTCACGAATTGCTTTAGCAACTCCAAGCGGGATGCACACAAGATAGGTAAGGATGAACGAGACGATCCCGAACATGATCGAAACCGGAAACTTTGCTTTGATGACATCGATCACTGGCTCTTCGTATTTGAAGCTATCGCCAAAATCGAGGCGTGAGATATTTCTGATCCAAATACCGTAGCGAACAAGCAACGGTTTATCGAAACCGTACTGCTTTTTGAGAGCTGCGACGACTTCTTCGGAAACGCCCGTACTGCGCCCGTTTCCACCCATCGCTCCGCCCATCCGCATGGCTTGAAGCTTTTGTTCAATTGGGCCGCCTGGCGCCATATTGATAATAACGAAGCTCAGAATCGTGATGCCGAACAAAGTCGGAATCATCATGAAAATTCGCCGAATGATATAAGTGAACATGTCTCTTCGGAATCAGCTTTCTTCGGCAGGTCTTTGGCTCGAGTTCCCCATGAATCCTCGTGCGCACCGGCTAAAGAGGCGACTCCTCCCCCAAAATGAAAAAACCCCTGCTTTTTGGGCAGGGGCTTGGGATAACAAATTTTGGACCAAAGAGCAAAGCGTCTAACGCCTTGAGTTGCAACTTATTGTCGCAAAAAGGACATGCCGACTCACTTCGCTGACATCCACCAGTAGTTGGTTCCAGTTTCGAACTTGAAGCTCGGTTTTGGTTGCTTCACATGGTTGGAGCTGCCGTAAAGCACGTACTTATCGTTAAAGAGGAAGTTGTACGGAGCATCTTCGGCAATCGTTTTGTAGATCTTGCGGAGGAGTGTCACTCGTTTGCTCTTATCGGTTTCAACGCGAGCTTGGTCAATCAACTTATCCACTTCCGGATTGCTGTAATTGATGAAGTTTGATCCGCCTTTGCCAGCGCTGCTTGAATGCCAGATCTGTTTCGGATCGAGATCAACGGTACCACCACCCCACGCGAGTGAAACTGAATCGAAGTTATTTTCGTCCATCGCTTTGAGGAGAGCGTTCCAATCAAGCAACTGAATATCCATCACGATTCCGTTCTTTTTCAGATCGGACTGGTAGAGCTCCCAGTATTTTTTCGTGTCGGCGTTGGCATAAGACAAAGTAAAATGAAACTCAACTTTTTTGCCATTCACCATTTTATCGAGAACGCCGTTTTTGTCGGTGTCCGCCCAGCCTGACTTCTCAAGAAGCGCGCGGGCTTTTTTGGGATCAAACTGAATCGCTTTCACCGACGGATCTGCGAACTCGCTCTGCTGATACCACGGGCCCGTTGCCAAAAGAGACATCCCGAAACGGAATTTTTGATTCATCTCGGCGCGATCCGTCAGCATTGCAAGCGCAAGCCGGACATTTTTATCTTTAAAGAGATCGCGCTTTAAGTTCCAACCGATGTAGCCATATGGCTTCGGCTCAAGGTTTTCAGTTTTCACTTTGAAAACAGATTTGCCCCACTCAGGACCATCGGTTTTTTTTGTGTAAGCTTCTGGGGTTAAACCAATGTAATCGAGATCACCTTTTTTGAGAGTCTCAACTTCAATATTTTCATCTTTAATAAAACGAATACGGATTCTCTCGAAATTGTATTCGCCTTTGCGTTCAGGGGCACTAGTTCCCCACCAGGTTTTATTACGAACGAGTGTCAGGCTCTGACCTTGATCATACTTCTCGAGTTTATATGGGCCCGAGCCGAGGATGGTTTTATTTTTCTTAATTCCCTCTTCAGGATTTCCGTAGAAATGCTTCGGAAGAATGTTCATTGTCGCAGCTGTCTCGAAGTTGCCGAAGTATTTTTCTTTGGTTACGAAACGAACCGTTTGTGGATCAACGATCTCGACTTTTTCGATGCCTTCAAAGTAGGGGCGCATTTGAGCCGCATTGTACTTTGGATCAAAGACCACGTCGAAACTGAATTTCACATCTTCTGCGGTGAGGGGCTTACCGTCAGAGAAGGTCACGCCCTTCCGAAGGGTAAAAGTGTAAGTCTTTCCGTCTTTGGAAACTTCGTATTTTTCAGCAATGCCCGGATCCCATTCGTAGGTATCGACATTGCGTTCGAGAAGTGTGTCCGTCACGTAGGCTTTTATTTTTGCATTGTAGAGGTCTGTTCCAGTGATCGGATTCAGCGTTGAAGGCTCCGCAGTGTAATTGATCGTGAACATTCCACCCTGTGGGGCGGCCGCGTTTCCAATTGGCTTCAAAACAGCGGGTGGCGCATCGTCAACTTTTTTTGCCGCGTGCGCTCGTGCGCCAAAGAACAGAGAGCTGACGAGACCGACGGCAACTGCTGCCGTACCAAGAACCGAATACTTCATTTCTGAACCCCTTCGTATCGTGAAAAAGACTCCTCAATCTCAGTCAGGTGATTGCAAGAATCAAGCAGGGATTTTTGGACACCAGCTCAAGGGGGTGTTACGAAGAGGACTGCAGGAGAAAAAAATGAATTTTGACCCCAATAGCACAGCTCATGCGGATTCTGGAATTTTTGGACTTCCGTTCACAGCGGAAGAAAGCAAGCTGCACCTAATTCCCGTTCCGTGGGAGGTGACGACGTCTTATGGCGACGGCGCATCACTTGGGCCCCTTGCAATTCTTGAAGCATCTCGCCAGGTTGATCTTTTCGATATCGAAACCGGCAACGCTTACAAGCAAGGTTATTACATGCAGCCGATCTCCAAAGAGATCGAAAAAAAGAACGCGGTCAACAAAGCCAAGGCACGTAAAATCCTCGCGGCACTTGAAGCTGAAGAAGAAAGCACCGTTGGCGTGATTGACCTCACCAGCGCATCCAATGCTGCCAATGAACCGTCGCTCGCATCGCATCAAAAACAAGGTTATCTGGCGCTGCAAAGTGAAGTGAACGCGGCGTCGCACGAACTCAATAAGTGGGTTTATTCGCAAGCAGTTTCGATCCTTGCGCAAGGTAAAATTGCGGGCCTTATCGGTGGTGACCACTCAACACCGTTTGGCCTGATGCGCGCGTTGAACGAAAAGTACGAAGGCAATCTCGGTATTCTACATGTCGATGCGCATGCGGATTTACGTGATGCTTATCAAGGTTATCAGTTCTCCCACGCGTCGATCATGCACAATGTGTCTGAGATGATTAAACCGAAAAAGATGGTTCAAGTCGGCATTCGCGATTTTTGCGAAGAGGAATTCGACTACATCGAAGACAACTCCGAGCGCATCACGACTTACTTCGATTCGATTCTGAAGCGCCGCTTGAATCGCGGCGAAACATGGCAGGGCTTGTGCAATGAGATGATCGCGCACTTGCCAGATCATGTTTATATTTCGTTCGACATCGATGGGCTCACGCCTGATCTCTGCCCAAACACTGGAACCCCTGTGCCTGGCGGATTGAGTTTTGATCAAGCCATGATGCTCATCGCAACGGTCGCCGAAAGCGGGCGTCAAATCGTCGGCTTCGATTTGAATGAAGT
>JAYVND010000474.1:0-4366 GCA_043758635.1 Bdellovibrionales bacterium | reverse complement strand
ATCATACAATTTTAGAAGGCCTCAATCTCGATACTCAGTTTGATAAAATCCAAGACTCACGCTTGGCAATCGAAGAAATCACGGGCAAAAGAATCACTGGCTTTCGTCCGCCAGAAGAACGGTTTGATCAAACCACGCTGAGCGCGGCTCTACAGAATCATATTGAATATTTTTTTGGCGACCAAAGACACTACCGTTATTCACCTTTAAAAATTGCTAGTGGCAATTTAGTTTACTTTCCTCGATCTGTCTATGATGATTTCAATTTGCGCGATCAGAATTACTCCTCCGACACTGCCATGATCCAGAAAATGAAAAGTGATTTTAATAAAGCTCGCCTTCTCGGCGGCGCCTACTTTCTTAGCACTCACTCGCAGGTATTCGGGCAGCCCAATTATCAGCAAGCATTTACCGATTTTTTGACGTCCGCCCAAATCGAGAACCCCTGGTTTGCGAACTATGCTGAGGTGGCAGGTTGGTGGAAAGATCGCGAGCAGGTACAGATCGCACTGGCTGAAAATAAAGCCGATGGAAAATATGAACTCACCATCAAGAATGCCGCCAACCATCCGCAGGATGGCATTGCGGTTTTAATTGATGCCCCAAATTCCTCCAACTGGGCGCTCGTCGATTCGAAAGTTGCGACCGGCCCAGCCTCAGAAAAGACGGATGATGCGGAATTCAAACTTGAGAAAAATTCAAATCGACTGATGATGAAGATTGCGAAACTCGGGGCCGGCGAAACTCTGAACTTCGAAGCCAAGATGATTTCAAAAAACGTTTCGCACTCGGATTCACATGTTGACGTCGAACAACCAATCACAAAGCCGCCTGGCCTCAGCCTTCGCAATCCCGCCTCCACGACCAAAGGCCACGGGCGATCAGGACGCGCCAAAAAATCGACCCAGCGGAAAAAGAGCTCTTCCGAAGAGGCAAATAAAAGTGTTGGGGACGATACTTGACCGATCCACTGAAGCGTCAGGTTTGGATTTGGAGTTTCTCGATCGTACTATTCCTCGCATGCGCGCTTGGAGGATGTGCCCATCTCAGCACCCGAGGCCGATTCCATGAAACAGGAATGGCAAGCTGGTACGGCGGAAAATTTCAGGGGCGTAAGACTGCAAGTGGCGAGCTCTTCGACAGCCGTCGATTGACCGCGGCACATCGTACGCTCCCATTTGGAAGTGTCGTGCAAGTTCACTCTCACTCGACCGGGAAGACTATCGAACTCAGCATCAACGATCGCGGTCCGCAGGATACTTCGCGGGTGATCGATCTGTCTTATGCGGCGGCCCAGGCCCTGGGAATCGTCTCCAAGGGCACAGACATCGTCGACATCGAGCTCACAAACTAAGCCTTTGGCTTGATTATCGGCTTAAGCCTTTGGCTTAATTATCGGCTAAGGCCTTTGGCTTAATTATCGGCTAAGGCCTTTGGCCTTATTTCCGACCTAAGCCTTTGGATTACAATCTCGTTGACCTTGAGCTTCGCTTGCGGGTCTACAAGTTGTCTACAAGTTGATGTTGGCGTTGATTGCCACATCTGTTTTGTCGGCTCGGATGTCTTCCCAAACCCATTGGATATTTGGGTAGATGTAGATATCACGTGTGATTGCAACGCCAAGTCCGAGAGACTGCGTCGGAGTGTCACGTACGAAAGTACTCGCCGCATCTTTGCTATTGTAGTAAGTGATCCCGCGGTAGACGGTTCTGAACGAGTAAGTATTATTGAACTCGTACTCTGCGAACGGGAATGCCGCCAATGTGTCCATCAGACGTTGACCGGCTTTTTCTGCCGTCATTCCAACCGGTGTTTCGCCAGAGTAAAATTCATGCTCCCACGCGACGTTCAAACCAAGCTGCCAGCGCGAGTGTGGAATGGCCCACAAAATCGTGTGATCGATATCGCTTTGAGCGAGGTCTTTGCGGTTGCGCGACGAATCGGTTGTATAAACGGTGCCGGCGATGTTCGAAACGTTTTGAAGTCCCCAAGCTTTGAAAACGCGGCCGTAAGCAACATACGGGTCTTCTGCGTGGCCTTTTTGACCATCATAAAACGGCGTCAACCACCCACGACCAAACCCTACGTTTAAGTTGTCGTGGTCCGTTACGCGGTATTTGCCAGAGATCGACGCCGTGATTTTCGCTGGGTCATTTTCGATCGTGCCAGGGCTCAACTGTGGACGATCTTTACCGAACGGCTGCTTAATCGAACCGCCATACCAGCTCACCGCCGACTGGAATGAGAAGAGAGATTTCGCTCCTGTCGCTGCCCGAAGTTTCGCGTTGGTGATTTCGTCATCGATGTCTTCGCGATTTTTTGCATTCGGCACTGCATTTTTCTCTTTCGCATCGGAAGCGAGCACGGCCGTCTGCGTTTTTTTGGTTCTCGGATTTTTCTCAGTGTCGTCCGTGTCAGCGGCAAATGCCTTCGGAGCTACTAACGCCAAAGCCGTAGACACAGCCACAGCAGCCAAGACAGCATGCAAATTAAAAGCTTTCATCCCTATCCCCTTTTTGATTCCCTGGCAGGTCGCCCTGCAGATTCCCTACAAATTCCCTACGCGGATCACTCCGCTCAAAACATGATGTGTCTCCTGCGATTCACATCCCCCTCGATCTGATCTAAAATTCTCTTCTGGCATTCTATTCTGGCATTCTGGTCCGGTTGCATGTTTTGGATTTGATCCATTCGATCAGTGATAAACTGATTTTGTTGGTCATTGCCAATTTGGAACCGTCACAGTCACTGCTAACTCGTTTTGCAACAAGCGTGCTCAAGGGTATCTTCTGCTTTTCCCTCGCTGGTGACATTTCGATCCCGCCGCTCTCTACTGGAGCTCGTTCAATGTCATCCATGACTTCAACCGAAGCGATCATCTCTATGACGAAGTCGTCGAAATGTATACATTTTCTGAACTCGGAATGCCGCCTTGCGCGGCATTCAAACCACACTGCCGCCGGATGGCACGCCCGATAGAAGCTTAACGAGCCGCGCCCGAATGGAGCCCGAAATCAAGCCAGATAATGAACCAGCCTCGAGCGTTCGCGCTAAAAATCGCGAAGATTGCCACAATTGAGCAAAGTTGCGTGGCGAAAGCGGATCCAAACCTGCCAGGATCGTTCGCAAGCTGCTGTTATGTCGGCCCTATTTTTGCTTCGTTCTATGAATCGGAAGCGCTTCGAAAATAGGCAGGCTCAAATGGAAATTCGATTCAAATCAAAAAAGAAACTGGCAAGTCCGATTGCGCTTTTCATAGGTGTTGCACTTATCGCGGCGGCGATCGTCATTTTTAGAACTCACCTGCCGCACATCATTGCCCTTCCTACTGCTGCAGTTGCAATCCTCTGTTTTGTGCTCGCGGGCGAACTGAGCATCCATGGAAAATATCTTTTGGTGATGGACGATTCCGGCTTTTTGGATTCACGACTCGGAATTGGAAAGATTGACTGGGCCGACGTGGATCACGTCAACTTAGAATTGAACTACGGCCACCGGGCCCTCAGCTTTCGTCTGCGTCGCTCCGATTTGTACCTTGAACGATTGAGTTCGCGCCGCAGAGCACAGCTCCTAGGTCGCCGCAAACTCGGCTTCCAGCGTTTCACTGTTGACCTTCGCGAAATCGACATAGACCCGATGTTTTTACGAAGTCAAATTCTAACGATGGCGAAACTTCACGGGGAAGATAAGCTTCCAAAAATCAGCGCTCCGCTCTCATACGTTTAGATCGGCC
Organism: Bdellovibrionales bacterium; assembly: GCA_043758635.1. Taxonomy (GTDB): domain Bacteria; phylum Bdellovibrionota; class Bdellovibrionia; order Bdellovibrionales; family JAMPXM01; genus JAYVND01. The sequence goes on along the minus strand of JAYVND010000474.1, from coordinate 633 downwards.
TTCCCATCAACCTCGAACGCTCCGGTTTTGCTCGATCGTTCGGATCAAACTGCACCGCAGGCATCATGATTTTATTCGAGCGCAATCAGTCTTTTTTCACTCAAAGCGCTGGCGTTTAGAATGACCCGGTATCGGAGCCCGTGTTGCTACCGTGAAACTTTCCGTGGGAGGCACGCGGCTGTGTGCGATCGACGTTATTCTGAGACTTGCAACTTGCATACATCACATCGCCTGGCTTGTAGGTATACCCGGCGCGGTGGCAGGCTTTCGAAACTCCTTTTATCCCACCATCTGTGACCGCTTCATTCTGAACACGGGAGAAGTCAGGAAATAGCACCGGATTTCCAGAATTGACTTGTGGAGCCGTGGCGATGGCATCTGCACTCGACGAACTGCCTGGTGAACCGCCTTCTGATTGAGAGGAATGATTCACATCTTTTTCTGCGAGAGCTCTGCTCGAAGAAGGGGCAAGCTTAGAAGTTTCAAGCGAAGCGCCATCCATCGCACTCGCAAATGCCGGTATACCGAGGAGAACGAGCGAAAAATTCAGAGCCGCGACGGCTAAATGGCTGAGCAGAAGAAGCTGAAGCATTCGCGCTAATTTCGCTGTGCACGCGCCGGATCCAAGAGCCA
>JAYVND010000473.1:0-4380 GCA_043758635.1 Bdellovibrionales bacterium | reverse complement strand
TGCTGCTGGGCTATTCGCAAGAAGAGATCGCTGAGGAATCCGAAGATGATCTCAAAGCCGGCGTCTCACGAGAACGCGTCTCGCAAAAGATCTACGAGCTATTTAATAAAATGGATTCTCCATTCTACCTGCAAAATCCCTGGATCAATCAATGCATCTACGCTCTCGGCCTGTCGTCGACATACCACATGAAAGAGCACGACAACGGCCTGGGTCACAATCTCCCATCATACGACCTCAACGACCCGCTCAGCTTTAAGCAGGCTAGACGATGGGTTCAACCCTCGTTCTTTGATCAACTAGAAGCAGATGAATGTCGGACTGAAAACACCCCCTTGCTTATCACCAACACAATGGACGTCTGATGAGTGGTAAGAAATCAAAGCTCAGCGAGCGACAGATCAAATTCATTCGTGCGTTCAAAGAATGCGGCAATGCAACTCAAGCCGCCATCAAGGCTGGCTACAGCGCAAAGACCGCAAAGCAGCTTGGCAACCGCCTGTTGACTAATGTTGACATTCAAGAGGAATTACAAAGGGTTGAGGTCCAGCTTCAAACCAAACATGAAGTGACTCTCGAACGCATGATCCAAGAGCTCGCCGCAATCGCATTTGGATCAGCCGGAGATCTAATGGAGTGGAGCGAGCAGTCGATGCAGTTCGTTCCTAAGAAAGATCTGAAGCCGCATCAGATGTGCTTCGTCGATACAATCTCAATCGGTCACTCAGAGAGCGGTCCAACGCTTAAGATGACAACCCTTGCTCGTGAGAAGGTGAAGTCAATTGAGCTTATGGCCAGGCTTCTAGGTCTTGATAAGGGCTCAGCCAACGAGAAGACGCAGCTCTTGAGTGTGTTTGATGAAGCGATCAATGAGATTAAGCGTGAGCGCGAGAGCAAAAAATCTTAAAGATTTGCTTGATCACTTTCATAAGTATCTGCTCTTGGTACTGCTTTAATCAGGCGCGTCTTCTTTGCAACCAACGCGGCCTCCTCCGGGCCCTTTTCATGGCTGACGACCCAGGTAAAGCCTTGAACTACATAGTTACCAGATCTGTCTTTGCCGAGACCCGTCGCTTTTCTCCAGTGCCCGCGAACAAACCAACGATGACTCCAGTCGATCTGTTTTTTTCCTAGTGCCGCAACCTTTGATCTGGCGGCTGTTGGTGCAATCCTGATGAGCTTAATAATTCCTAGTCGACGCCGATTTTGACCAATTCCAACTTTCTCCCGAATATTGATTTCTTCCATACCTGCCTCCTCACGCGAAAGCCGCTGTAAAAGGGCATCGATGTGAAGTGTAGTCTCCCAGCTTTTGTACGAAGATCCCGGACGATAATAAGACGCCGATATTTTGCCAGATTTTCGCATTAGACTCATAACGAAGACCTCGTATAGTTTTGGAGATTTTTCGTGAATCAAAACTGCGAACTTTGTGTCATCAAGTCGAGGATACACTTCAAACGCGCACGTTTTAAAAGGTAGGTCAATTTCAACTGGCACAACCAGTTTTCCGCGTTCGTTTCTCTGAAGCTCGGGCTCTTTCTCAAATTCTTCGAACACGAAAAGCTGAGCGTCTTCAACAAGTTCGTAAAACCGATTTAAAATTTCAGACTGATTCTTGTGCGAGTAGATGGTTTTGATCACGCCCATCTCGGCAACAGAGGGAATTTCCGAATCCAAAAACTTTCCAGCCATAGTATTTGGAATAAAAACTTTTTCGCCCGTCTCGTCAAAGTCTGGACTCTTAATTTCATCTTCCAGATAACAAATGTCTAGGAAAGATCCGATTGCAACTTCGCTGAGGAAACGCTCGTACATCAACACTGATGCTCCTGTGAGAAAGGGAGTACCGGGACGTTATATACGAGTTGTTCTGATTCTTCTCTTGGATTGAGATCGTAGCTTCTTTGTTTGTAACTTCTTTACGCTCTCCCCTCATCCCTCGATCAAAGTCTAGGGGGATACCGCCTATGACTTTACCGATAATCACATTCGCAGCCGGAGGAATCGTCGGATATCTGATCAACGAGATCGCAAACTCGAGGCGCATCAGCTTGCTTGAGATGTTGATTAGACAAAAGCGGATCATCAAAGGACCGGATATGTGGGTCAGCACGGATCATCCCCCGATCCCGGCACCGCGTGCTCAGGCCCCTCGGGTAGAGCAAACGGCGGTCGAGACGCTTCAGGTTCTACAAGCGCGCGTGGATGAGCGAAGGGTGCGGCCGAAGACTGACATCTTTAAAGCAGAGCGCGAGAGACTAAGAGAGATCAAACGTCAGGCCGAGAGACCTAGGTTCGACATCAAACACGACCTCAACTTGGATCTTTGAGATGACCTTATCCACTCACGCACCATTCTCGGTCGCCTGCGATAAGTGCCGAATCACCATGCCGTCTCGAGAGCTTTTGATCAGCATTAAGGGGCTCGTGTGTCCGGTGTGTAACGGCGTATTAGTTCAAGTTGAATCACGTAGATATAAATCGGTGCTAGATCACCGGAGAGCGGGCGGAAAATGAATACAATCATGGGTGGTTTCTTATTCGGTCTAGGGCTTCTATTTGCCTACTACCTTCTTACTCACCTGACTCACGTCGGTTTGCTCCGGTAGGTGCTAGGGTGAAAAATGGCTCTTCTCATCGTTCTCTGTCTCATGGCCTATATCGCAGTAATATCCTCAGAGAGAAAAAAACGAAAGTAACCTCGCACTACACGATAGCGACAGGTGCTCGCGTGATTGATTTCGAGCGTGAGCCACATACCGACCGGGGTTTCTACTGGGCTATCGGACCGGCTGACGGGGACTTTATCGTCAATGGTGTAAAGCGCGTCTCGGTCGAGCTTGGCGCTCGCAGGCTATTTCACGAAACGGCCGAAGTGGTGTTTGAGAAGCTATGATGAATCAACGTGGGTTCTCGCTTATTGAGGCGATGGTAGTAGCAGGCATTGTCGTCATGCTCTCGCTCTTTCAAGCGCAGATGATAACGAACTTGGCGCGAAGCAACAGGGCTCAGGCTGCACTGTTTGATTACATGCAGTTCATTCAAAGCGTGAACTCTCAACTCTCAACATCTCAGACCTGCGACCCGGCACTCGTTGGTGAGCCGTATCAGCCTATAGTCAATTCACGGACGAATGTGGTATTCCACGACCCATCAGGTCCGATCACTGCCGGATCAAATATGGGATCATTTAAGATCTCCCAGCTTGAGCTAAATCATCTGGCTGCGACGTTAACGCCAGGCGTGTATAGTGCTGTCCTCGCGGTGTCTGGCGAGAAGCTAGGTGACATCACAGGCCCGAGAGGAATGCATAAGGCGCTGAAGCTTACGGTCGTAGCACCGTCCGGCGTTGTTACAAGCTGCTACAGTGCTACAGATTTAACGCTCGCTAAGATCTGTCAGTCCATCCTCGGGACGTTTGATCCCCTCACACAAATATGCTCGGCGGTGCCATAATATGGAAAAATTCCAATTCGAAATGACAACCGATCAGCTCGAAACCTCCGTGAACTCGATCTTAAAACACTGTTTTGTCGATCTATCTCTTAATCCAATCGGTGCCTCGTTCGTGCTCCAACACACGATTGATTTTCTAAAGATTCAGCACGGGGTTGTAATCACCTCGAGTGATTTTATACCAAACGAAGCCTACGGAAAACCTAAGCTCGTTCGATAAACAAATCATATCTATGACGCATAAAATTCGTAGTGCAATTCTTTCGTTTATCGCGATAGAGATTCGCTTGTATCTCGATCGGAGATATAAGGGAGATCTATGACTGATGAGATAAAAGCAATAGTTGAGAAGCGTAAAGTCGAACAGCTCCGCCGAGACCTCACAGCGGCACAAGTTGAACTGCTCTTCTGTCGTGGTTCTTCAGAACATGTGGCGCATACCAAAAAGCTTCAAGCCACCATGGATCAAAGTGAAGTGCAGAGACTTGAGAATGAGATTGATCGTTTGCGACAGGCCCTCATCGAAGCCGAGAAGGCTGGGTTTGATCGAGGCGTTGAGATGACTCTCGAGCGCATCAGAGCATTGGAGAAGGTTGAATCATGAGCGACAAGCCGAAAGAGATCCTAAGATGGCAGCAAGAGGGCGGCGATCCACTTTACGAAGAGGACGATGGCGAATTTGTTCTGTTCGTAGATCACGTTGCTGAGGTCGACCAACTCCGCCGAGACCTTAAAGCTGCACAAGATGAAGTTGAGCTGCTCTCCTATCGTGGGCCTTCAGAGCATGTGGCGCATATCAGAGAGTTGAGAAACAAGCTCGCAGCTGCAAATGAAAAACTCGAGAATTTGGAAGGGAAAACGGCTAAGCCTGCGGAAGGTGGGCATCGGCCGAAGCAATGAAAGCTAGAGGTGGTAAATAGG
>JAYVND010000472.1:0-13234 GCA_043758635.1 Bdellovibrionales bacterium | reverse complement strand
GGGACTTTAGAATGGGCGAAAAGTTCGAAGTGGCTTGGTCTCGAAATTGTCTCGACTAAAGATGGTGGCCCACGTGATTCGACGGGCGTTGTCGAGTTTCTCGCAAAGTTTCATTACGACGGCGCAGACCGTGAGCACCACGAGCGCAGCGATTTTAGAAAGCGCGAAGGCAAGTGGTTTTTTGTCGATGGGAAACTCGTTCAAGCACCTGCGAAAAGCGACAAAACTGTCGGGCGAAATGACCCCTGCTCGTGCGGCAGCGGCAAAAAATATAAGAAGTGCTGCGGAGCCAATGCCGCTTGATCGACACTGTTGTTTTTGACCTCGGTGCCGTCCTTATCGCGTGGGATCCAAGAAATCTTTATCGGAAGTTGACGGGTGATGAGGGAAAAATTGAATTTTTCCTCTCGCAGATTTGCAACAGCGAATGGAACTCGCATTTGGATGCGGGGCGGCCGTTTGTCGAAGCGGTTCAGCAGCTGAGTGAAAAGTTTCCCGAACACGCCGAGTGGATTGAAATCTACCATTCACGATGGGAAGAAATGATTTCGGGCCCAATTGATGGCACCGTCAAAATTCTCAACGAACTCAAAGAGAGTCAAGCAGACGACCAAGCGATAAAGCTGTATGCTTTGACCAACTGGTCGTCAGAAACTTTTCCCTATGCACTAAACAGATTTGCCTTCTTAAAGCACTTCGACGGGATCGTCGTTTCGGGCGATGAGAGACTGATCAAGCCCGATCCAGACTTCTTTCGTATTCTCCTCGATCGCTACTCTCTCGTTCCTAAACAGTGTGTGTTTATCGATGATGTGGCCCGCAATGTTTCGGCAGCGAGCAAGCTCGGACTACATGCACTGCTCTTTCGAGACGCAGCCGAGCTTCGACGGCAACTGCAGCAGATGGGCCTTCTCAAGAACTCTTAAGCCTGGTAAGGTTGGGCACCATGACAAATCCCCAGGCACCTCAAGATTCCAATCAGGCTCCGTCTTCGATTTCTCTAGACGAAATGCAGCCGGCTGCTATAGCCGTAGCGGGTATATCTGCAGGGAAAGCTGACGGTGAAGTCGTCGGTGAAGTAGCAGACAATGCCGATACTCACCAGATATTTCCAGCCAAAGCAGAGTATGATCTTGTAGTGATTGGCTCGGGTCCGGGAGGGCACCGCGCGGGTGTGATGGCAGCAAAACTTGGAAAATCGGTTCTGATTGTCGAGCGTGATCGTATCGGTGGCTCTTGCCTTCATCTAGGTACAATTCCAAGTAAGGCCTTGCGCGAAGCTGTTCTGCAATCTCCAGCCGGCAATATCGAAGTTTGCAATGTCATGAAGCGAACTCACCGAGTGATCGATGAAGAGAGCATCGTGATCGGTGAGCATCTTCACCGAAATCAAATTGAATACCTACAAGGTGTCGGCTCTTTCGTTGATGCTAACACGATACAAGCAAAGAACGCTGCGGGAACTCATATCGTGAAGGCCACGCACACGTTGATCGCAACCGGCACACGCCCGCGTCGACCCAGCGAACTTGATTTTAACGGCGCAGTTCTATTTGATAGCGACTCGATTGTCGATTTTGAGCGCCAACCAGAAAATCTTTTGGTGATCGGTGCAGGCGTTATCGGTTGCGAATACGCAAGTATATTTGCGCGCATGGGCGTGAAGGTGACGTTGATCGATTCACGTCCTGAGCTTTTAGCTTCGATGGATCGCGAGATTGTCGATGCACTTCTTAAGCAATTCGAAAAAGTCGGAATGGAGCTTCGCATGCTCACCGAGTTTGCGAATTTAAAAGAGGAGAAGTCTCTATTTGGTTCTCCAAAGGCTGCGGTCGATCTTATTCACGTTGTGACCAGAGCCATCGAGCCGCGCAAGTTCGATGCGGTCTTGTACTGCATGGGACGCATTGGGAATTTTGAGGCACTCAATCTCGATGTGGTTGGCCTCAAAGCGGACTCACGCGGACTGATTGAAGTGAACCGAAATTATCAAACAGCAACTCCAAATATCTATGCTGTTGGAGACGTGATTGGTGCACCGGCTTTGGCGGCCTCGTCTGCGGAGCAGGGGCGACTTGCCGCTCAGCACGCCTTCACGGGCGAGAATGCCGCTTTTCCCGATACATTTCCTTACGGCATCTACACCATTCCCGAAATTTCATCTGTCGGAGCACAGGAGAGTCAGCTCGCCAAACGTGGAATTAAGTACGTGGTTGGTAAAGCGCCCTTTCCAATTCTTGCTCGTGGAAAAATGCTCGATGATGAATTCGGGTTATTGAAATTAATCGTCCACGCAAAAACCCGGCGAATTGTAGGTGTGCACGTGATCGGCACAAGTGCAACCGAGCTTGTCCACATTGGGCAAGTTGCGATGGCGTTTGGCGCTACGGTCGACTTTTTTGTCGACAACGTCTTCAATTATCCGACGCTCGCCGAGGCTTACAAGATCGCAGCGTTCAACGCTGAAAATAAATTAAGATAGTTTAATCCTCTTCAGGCCTGTTAAGGCTGTTAAGATTGCTACGTAAGTTTAAGTCGCAAAGCTCGGCCCTCAGGCGGGCTTGAGCTTTATCAACTCAATCTTAATCAGGCCTTCAAAGATTTCGACGCTATTTCATAGACGTTTGTCGAGAGACCTGGTGTTGCGACCATTCGCTCGAGCTCTCGGCGCATCAGCACTTGTTGCTCATGTCCCAAAGTTTTCCATTGATTGAATGTTCCGACCAAGCGAGATGCAACTTGTGGATTGCGCTTGTCGATCTCCAAAACCTGATCGGCAATCAGCCGATAGGCGTCGCCCGAGCGATCGTGAAAACGAACTAAATTGTATTTCGCAAACGCGAGATAGAGGGAATAGATCTTATTTGGATTGTTCTTATCAAACACTGGATCATTTGCGAGACGCTCGAGACGAGCCAGGGCATCCGCTTGCGGACCCATCGATTGCAAGACAAGCCATTTGTTGATAACAAGAGCCTCAGTTTTCCATTTGTCGTAGAATTCTTTCATCGCGACTTCGCGGGCTGGCTTGTTGCTGTGGTTCAGCGCTCGTAGAGCACCCATCTCATCAGTCATATTGTTGGCTTTGCGTCGCTGCTCGAGCGCAAGCTCGAGAGCCTTTTCGTTTTCATCGGCGGTGAGAAACGAGAGCGCCTGGCTGCGAAGTGCACGTTGTCCCGCGGCTTTCGGGCCATCGCCTTCGGTGCCTGCTTTGGAGAGATCATGATAGATCTCCATAAACTTGGCGTATTGAGCTTTCGCGATCTCAGCAATCAAATGCTCTCGAGCTTTAAAGATCGCCTCGGGATCGACGACTGAAAAGAATTGCGAAAGATATGGTTCAGCCGGAAGTTCCAACATGAACGAAACAAATTCAGGATCTTTTTTTGCAGATTTCAAAACTGAACCGAAGGCCTGAGCATAAATACTCACGGAGCGCATAGGGCGTCGGTTGTGCAGATCTTCAACAAGGCTTTTGACGTTGCGAATTGCTAAGGTCTGCGCTGCTTCCCATTTACAAAACTCGTCCGAGTCATTCGCCATCAAGAATGCGAGATCCTCATCGCTGTACGCATAATGGGCTTTGACGGGCGCTGAAAAACCTCGCAAGAGAGAGAGCAAAGGCTTCTCTTTGACGCCGGTGAAGGTGAAACTCTGTTTTACTTTGCGCAGATGCAAAACTAGAGTTGTTGAGTCGTTCGTTGCTTGCGTTGCCGCGCTTCCGCCGGCCTTATTTTCAGAAGCGTCTTTCAAATGCAACGAAAGATCATTGCCGTCTTTGCCGACCAGTCCAACAGCGACCGGGATATGATACGGAAGTTTAATCGGTTGCCCTGGTGTCGACGCACAACTCTGCTCCAGCGTGACCGTATAAGTGGAATGAGTCGCATCAAACGTCGTCTCTACTTTAAGATCGGGCGTACCGGCCTGGCTGTACCAGTTCTTAAATAAATCGAAGTCTGCGCCGTTAGCATCGGCCATGGCGCTGACAAAGTCTTCGGTCGTGACGGCCTGGCCATCGTGACGCTTGAAATAGAGATCCATCCCTTTGCGGAATCCGTCGACGCCCAAAATCGTTTGGAACATGCGAATCACTTCAGCGCCTTTTTCGTAAATCGTCAGCGTGTAGAAATTATCGATCGAAAGGTAAGATTCAGGTCGAATGGGATGCGCCATCGGACCAGCATCTTCGGCGAACTGATTGGTGCGAAGTCGAATCACGTCTTCAATGCGTTTGACAGGTGGAGAGCCCATGTCGCTCGAGAAGCGTTGATCACGGAAAACCGTGAGACCCTCTTTGAGGGAGAGCTGAAACCAATCCCTGCACGTCACACGGTTGCCCGACCAGTTGTGAAAGTATTCGTGGCCAACGATCGACAAAATCGAATCGTAATCGGCGTCGGTGGCAGTCTGCGGATTGGCCAAAACGTAGTTTGCGTTGAAAATGTTGAGGCCTTTGTTTTCCATTGCGCCCATGTTGAAATCTTCGGCAACAACGATCATGAAAATATCGAGATCGTATTCAAGACCGTAAGTCTCTTCATCCCATTTCATTGATTTTTGAATCGACTTCATCGCATGCCAGCAACGATCTTCCAAACCGCGGCGAGCAAATATTTGCAGTTTCACATTGCGGCCCGATTGCGTGACATAATGATCTTCGATCACGGCAAGATCGCCTGCGACCAATGCAAAAAGGTAAGCCGGCTTTTTATGGGGATCGTTCCAGACAGCTTGGTGACGGCCATTTCCGAGCGTTTTTTGCGAGATCGGATTCCCGTTAGAGAGCAGCACGGGGTACTTGGTGAGGTCGGCTTCTATCGTGACGGTGTAGATCGCCATCACGTCGGGGCGATCCAAGAAGTAAGTGATTCGGCGGAAGCTTTCGGCTTCACACTGGGTGCAGAAGATTTGATTTCCTTTTGGTCCCGAAAGATAAAGACCTTCACATGCCAAATTTTTTGCTGGCTCATTGGTCGAGATCGTTTCGAGCGTGAATTGATTCAACGCCGTCTTGATTGTGAGAAACTTCTCGTCAACTGTATATTCGTCTGCGCTCAACTCACGACCATCAAGCAAAACCTTTTCGAGTTTCAGTTGTTCGCCGTTCAATACAAGAGGAGCCGCAGCGGATATCTTTTGATCGACATTGCGAACCACAGCCAACGTCGCGTGCACCCGTGCATGGTCTTCATGAAGGTCAAATTTAAGATCCACTGTGCTGATCCAAAAATCTGGCTGGCGATATTCTTTCAATAGGATTGGTTTAGGCGCTGTTTCGGTCTTCATGAGCATCTCCCGAGAGAGGGTGGGACTTAGGAAGCCACTCTACTCTAGGGTTGGCGCGGCAATCAAAGGCGAATTTGACGGAATTTTTCCCAAATCGCCGGCATTAACAGGTCCTGAGCAATCAAGAAAACCGGCACGTCATCATCCGCGAATTTCTTGTTTTTGACCTCAGATGGAACATATCCGGTCGCGCCTTGTTCTTCGACCCAAAGGCGGCGCACGTTGAGAGAATTACTGATCAATATTTTTTGGGTTTTTGGGGTTTTCTGGGTTTTTGCGTCCTGTCCGCTTTCATTCTGGTTGGAGCGCCTGTTCATGTGGCTTGCGTATTCAAATGGGCTCAAAGCTTGAAACAGAGAATCTTTTGAACCAGCCGTTTTTTTAAGCACCTGATAACCCAAATTTCGAACGTAGGAGTACTTGTGCTGGCCGGGTTCGCGGCAAGTGAACATCAAATCCAGCTCATCTTTTTCGAATCTCTCCTCGAGCTCGCTCAAATCGTAAACGTTGAGCTCGATCAGTTTGAGCTTTGGCATCTCAAATGCCTGGCGGCAGAAGTCGTTCGCGAGCGAGGTCAGGCCCTCGAGAATTCCGATGGAGAGATGAGTCACTTGATCATCTGACTTCAATTGCTGAAGCGCCTGATCCAGGCGACGTTCGCTTCCTAGGTAGGCATCTGCAATCTTGTACGCGACTGGTGTCCATCCTGATTTTCTGCGGACGGTGCGATCAAGTAATACCACGCCGAGTTCGCCTTCAAGCTTAGAGATGATGCGCGAGAGTTGAGGCTGGCTGAGGCCCACATGTTCGGAAGCAGCCGAAAGATTTTTATAGTGAATGGATTTGCTGAGTACTGCGAGTTCCCAGTGCATGTTTTCCAAGCGAGTCTCCGTTGCTCCTGATGGGGATTTTACCAAACGTGGTCGGCCATCATCCGTCTCCAATGGCCATCGTCATTTTGCACCAAGCGATTCGAAAGTTCGAACGGTCGAGCTTAACAAAACCGGTATGCGCCCTATGCATAATTAAATCATCTTGAGTGCTGTGTGAAAAGACTCGCGAGGTCCGTGCCGCACCGAAGTCGAGAAGGCCACTCGAATGGATCGGTCGAATCGACTGCGTCGAATGGATCAGTCGACTGCGTCGAGTGGGTCAGTCCAATAGGTAGACGGAGGCGAAGGATTCTACGAACTGAGAAGCGTGCGACTAGACCAAGGGCAATACCGGTGATAAGTCTTCGAACCATGTCAAAACCAACTGTTCGCCGTCGTCGTATTGCATCTTTAGACTGCCTTGAAATTCCAGGAACGGACTTAGGGCCTGTCGTTATTCTCTTTCACGGCTTCGGAGCTGATGCGAATGATCTCGCTTCACTCAGCCAAGTGCTTAAAGGAGTGCCGGGTACCACTTGGATCTTCCCGAACGGGCACCAAAAAGTCGAGCTCGGCCCTCATATGGAAGGCCGCGCTTGGTTTCCGATCAGCCTTTCAAAATTAGAGGCAGCGCAAGCGTCGGGTGAACCGTTTGATCTTAGCGAGCTTCAGCCGCCGGGCCTCAAAAAAGCGCGTGACATGGTTTTGGAAATGATCAAAGCACTCGATGTTCCAATGAGCCGTGTGACGTTGGGTGGATTTAGCCAAGGCGCGATGCTAGCGACAGAGGTGACGCTTCGATCGAAAGAAAAGCCAGCGGGTCTCGTGTTGCTTTCGGGCGCGCTGGTGAATGCGAGCGAATGGAAAGTGATGGCGAAAGAAATGCCTGGTTTTAAATACTACCAATCCCACGGAAACCGCGACACCGTTTTAAAGCATGAGGGAGCACTAAAGTTAAATACTTTATTTAGCGAATCTGCGTGGAATGGTAAACTCCATACGTTTAACGGTGGACACGAGATTCCATTTGAGGTTATCAGTCAGGTCGACAACTTCTTACGAAAGCTTTGAGAATGAAATGGTTCCAACGAAATGAAGGCTCTCCAAAGAGGTATGCCTGGATGTTGGCGTTGGGCTATTTCGTGGTTTCGATTCTGTGGGTCACTCTATCAACTCGTTTGGCGGGGCGATATGCGGTCAGTATTGGTCAGTTTGAGACCTTCGAGATCTGCAAGGGCTACACTTGGATCTGCCTCACATCACTCCTCATTCTTTTCGTCTCCTATTTTTTGTTTATGCGAGTGGCACATCATGGCACTCGCTACTTGCGTGCCCAGCAGGAGCTCGCCAATTCGGAGCGCCATATCTTTGCCGGAATGATCGCGTCGTCTGTGGCACACGACTTCAATAATATTCTGATGATCTTGCGAGTTTCGGCCGATCGGCTGTTGCAGGAGCCGAGTCTCACGCCGGCCGGAATTACAAACGCTCGACGCATTGATGACAATCTCGGCCGGCTTGCAGATCTGTCGCAGCGATTGCGAAATGTCAGTCAGCTACGCGTCCGCTCGAGTGCTGGATCGTTTGATCTGGTGCAGAGCGTTCGGGACGCGATTAGCCTCGTTTCATTGCATGAACGACTCGAGCGATGTTCGATTCATTTCGAGGCGAAGCCGACATCTATCCAGATGGAAGGATTTCCGATCTTGATTCATCAAATGGTGATGAATCTAATGCTCAATGCGGCAGATGCAACAGACGGCTGCGGTTCAATAGACGTCAATGTTAAAGAGATGCCGCACAAAACCGTGCTCACCGTCGAAGATAATGGGCCTGGCGTTGAAGACGCGCTTCAGTCGAAAATTTTTGAAGCCTTTTACACGACTAAGAAGTCTGGTTCCGGGCTTGGACTCGTATCGGTTCGAGACTGCGTGGATGCACATCGTGCAGACATTCGCCTGGAGCGAAGTCACTTCGGTGGAGCCAGGTTCATTGTCGAGTTTCCGCATTCGGATAACTCACTCGGCTCCACTTGAAAGCTCGAGAGGCGCGACTTTCTCCTCGCGTCCTAGGTCTTGATTTTTGCAAAGCTTGCGGAGGCGGTTTACGCCTTAATGCTTCGTCCTTAAAATAAATCCAACATATCTCTCGCGAATTCCGCGTGTTCCTCATGGCTCGTGAGCAGGGAGTTGTTGGAAGGTTTTCTTGAAGACAGGCGAAAAGCAAAAGGCAAAGTCTCGACACTTGCATGGCAAGAGCGCCGAATCTTTAAAAAAACCAGCTCAAGTAAAGTTGTTTGTACCTGAGGGATTCCCTAAGCCTACCGGAAAGCTTGGCGAGAAGCCCGTCGGAGAACCGGCCGGAAAAAAGGCCGGAAAAAAGGCCGGAAACAAATCTAGAACTCAGCCAAAATTTAAAAAAGAAGCGGCTCCACCTCGCGCTAGAAAAAAGCCACCGATCACGAAAAAAGGTCGCAAAGGTCAGGGCCCTAGCAGGCGCAGGAGTGAATCGATTTTGCCATGGGTCTTTCGCCTCCCGTGGCCCGTGTGCATAATAGTGATCGCCACAGTTTTACTTGCCGTGAATTTTGCGTACCAAGTCTTGCATAAGCCAACCGAGATTGTCGGGATCTTTGAATCTCGCTTTCAGAAAACGCCAAGCGAAACTTGGCGCACCTACGGAGAGACCTTCAAAGCGAAAGCGACCTCGATTATGACCCCAGACCTCTTGGCGGCACTTGCGCAGGTAGAGAGTAGCGGAAATCCAATCGTACGCACCTCCTGGAGGTGGCATTGGAGTAGCGATGTAACAAAAATATTCGCACCGGCTTCGAGCGCAGTTGGAATTTTTCAGATCACCGAGGGCACTTTTCGTGAGGCTAAACATTTTTGTGTGAAAGACGGTCAGGCTTATCAAGATGGTCCGCAAGGAAATTTCTGCCTAGGGAGCTTCTCGTATTCGCGCTTGGTGCCGGCTCACGCAATCGAAATGACTTCCGCGAGACTGCATTTGGTGGCAGAGCGTTTGCTTCACCGGTCCAATCGTCACGCGCGCTGGGCTTTGAGTGATAAACAAAACATTGCGATTGTCACGCATCTCTGTGGCGCCGCGAAAGCCGGCGAATTAGTTCACAGCGGAATGCGCCTGTCAGAGCTCGGAAAATGCGGTGATCATAACCCAGTTGTTTATCTTCACCAGATCCGTCGCCTTCAAACTCAGTTTCGCTTGCTTCAAGGAGCTCGGGCTCAGCTGGCTTCCCTCGAAGTCGAATGAATTATATTGATTTGCGCATGCGCATGCTCATTCACGGGCAGAAGTAGGCGGTGCCCGACGCCGAAGTTCCGTAAGCAGAGGTCGAACCGATCTGCACATAATTTGCGCCTTTGCGCGAGGCATCGAGTTTCATATCATCGATGGCTTGTTCAATTGTTCCGTTCACGGATATGACCGAGCCTTGAACTGGACCAATCTCGCGGCAGCTTTTTGAGATTCGGTCGCGCGTGACGGTCACATTTTTCGCATCGGGAACAATCGGATGACTTCCGCAACGGGTGAGCAAAAGAGCCGATGCGCCAGCTGCCAAAAGAATGGTGAGGCGGAGTGCGATGTTTTTACCTGGAGTGATTTTCATTCGGTGTACCTGCCTTTGCCATAGCCTAACGAGAGCAGTGCATATCCGCAAGGCTGAGTGTTGCGAGCAAGCCGGCGCCCCGATTCAAAAGTTGTAAACCGAAACTTTTTTGCAACGAGATCGGCCCGCTGTCGTAAATGAATCGGGAGCAGTCTGAAAATATGCCGACTTGCGACAAACCGCGTGCTACTTTAGCTGGATGAAAGACTCTCGCTCTCGAACTTCGTCTCAAGCTTTCAACCGTTCTCGCAAGGGCAGAGGCAAAGCCGCGCCGGTCGAGTCATTTTGGCAAGTTCTTAAGGGAATCTTCCGCCGCATGGCTGATTCTGATATGCAATTTTTAGCGGGCTCACTTGCATTCGGTACTGTGATTTCGCTCGTACCACTTTTGGCGGTAAGTCTGAGTGTGTTTTTGATTTTTGGTGGCCTCGAAGATTTGCTTCGTAAAGTTGAGCCGTTTCTCCTACAAAATTTAGTCGACGGCTCGGGTGTTCAAGTGACGCTCTACATCCGCTCTTCAATTGAACGAATCCAAGGTGGCACGCTTGGCGTCAGCGGTATCGCAGGCCTTCTCGTAATATCGACTAAGCTTTTTTACGACATCGAAACGGCAGTTCAAAGAATCTGGCTCATTGACTCGCGTCGATCGATCATTAAGCGGTGGCTTGCGTACTGGGTTGTCATCTTTGGCGGACCGGTTTTACTTGCAGTCGCGCTCGGCACCATGAGCTCCAAAAATGTCAATGTGATGCGCTACTTGCCAAAGGAGCTTCTTGCATTTGGGGTCGCTACGATTTCATTATTTTTAGTTTATAAGATTTTGCCGGCTACCAGAGTGGCAGTGCGCGCTGCCTTTTGGAGCGCGGTTCTCACAAGCATTGCAATTGTGATTGCTCAGGATACGTACGTGTTTATCACAGCGCACATTTTGCGGGTGAATAAAATCTACGGGAGCCTTGCGAGCATTCCGCTTTTCTTGATCTGGATTCTCACGCTCTGGTGGATCTTCTTGATCGGTGTCGCCTTAACCGCCGTTCTTCACAAAAAATACGTTCAAACTTAAGCGTGCGTGGGATTGTGCGCATCGGTCGAATTTAATGGCACGCCTTTCGGCATTGGGACCACTCCGTTTGCGGACACCTGACTCTGGTCTTGCGACTCCCAGAATGGACTCGTGATGAGCTGGGCTCCACGACGAAATGTCAGATAAGACCATGCCCATTCAAAGATCACAACCGAGCGATTTTTAAATCCAACCAAATAAAAAATGTGAACAACGAGCCATGCATACCATGCAAGCGCCCCACCGATTTTAAATTTGTCTGTTTGCGCCACTGCCTTGCGGCGGCCAATTGTCGCCATCTGGCCTTTATCCGTGTAATGAAACACAGCTCGCTTAAAGGGCTTTTCCATAGCCTGAATCTCTTTACCGATCAATTTCGCAATAAACCGACCTTGTTGCATTGCGACCGGAGCCAGGCCAGGGAGTTGCTTGCCTTTGTCTTGCGCGTTGGCTTGGTCACCAATTACAAACGCATTCGGATGCCCTTCGAGTGACAAATCAGGGAGAACGCTCACGCGGCCTGATCTGTCGAGCGATAGCCCGAGCGTTTCGTTCAGTACCGATGCTTTTACGCCGGCGGCCCAAATGACCGTCGAAGCGTGAAGCTTCTCTTTGCCAAGCTCCACTCCATCGTCTGAGATTTTCGTCACGCGAGTGTTGACCCAATTGGTGACGCCCATCTTTTCTAGATCATTTGTGGCGCGAAGTGAAAGTTTCGGATCAAAGCTTGGAAGCAGACGAGGACCTGCTTCGATCAATATGATTCGCGCATTTCTAGGGTTGATGTGGCGGAAATCTTTGTTCAAGCTGAAGCGGGCGATCTCCGAAATGGCGCCGGCCATTTCGACGCCGGTTGGACCGCCGCCAACCACGGCAAACGTAAGATGTTTATGTACAATTTCGGGATTGGTCTCACGCTCGGCGAGTTCAAACGCGCTCAAGATGCGGCGGCGGATCTCGGTCGCTTGTTCTAGTGTTTTCAGTCCCGGTGCAAACGGCTCCCACTCTGGATGACCAAAGTAGCTGTGTTGCGCTCCACAGGCCATGACCAAGTAGTCATAGGCAACGGGTCCAAAATCAGTTTCAAGTTGTTGACTCCCGAGGTCGACTTTTTTGACTTCGCCCCACAGGACCGTGGTATTTTTCTGATCTCCAACCACGGTGCGGATTGGGGTTGCGATGTCGCCAGGATTCAATCCAGCCGTTGCCACTTGATAAAGCAGAGGCTGAAACAAATGATGATTGCGACGATCAATCACAACAAGCTCGATATTATCATCGTTGGCCAAACCTTTGGCAACGTTCAAACCTCCAAAGCCAGCGCCAACCACCACCACCCGTTTTTTACCAATGCTCGGATTTGAAAACGGATTTTTGGTCGTTGCGATTGTCGTTGCGGCGACTGTGGTCACTGTAGTCATAGTCACTCCTTGGATTCGAAATCATCGAAACACTTGGGTCGATTTGTGTCTATCAAACACACTCTCCTAAAAAACTTAAGTCTTCCCGAAAACCTTGAAGATAAACGCATATTCAAGGGCGATCTCTTTTAGATACTCATATCGTCCCGAGTTGCCTTGATGCCCAGCCTGCATATTGATGTGATGAAGAAGGAGATTATGATCAGTTTTTTTTGCACGCAGTTTTGCGACCCATTTCATCGGCTCCCAGTATGTGACACGTGGGTCGTTAAGACCCGATGTGACCAGCAAATGCGGGTAGTCCCTCGCTTCGACGTTGTCATAGGGTGAGTACGATTGGATGTAATCATAGTAGATCTTATCCGCAGGGTTTCCCCACTCTTCGTATTCAAGAGTCGTGAGCGGAAGTGATGAGTCGAGCATCGTGTTGAGCACATCGACAAACGGAACTTTCGCGACCGCCGCTTTGAAAAGATCGGGCTCTAGATTGATTGACGCGCCAACGAGCATTCCCCCTGCGCTGCCTCCGGAGATCACGATGCCGGCTTTTTCAGTGTAGCCTTGATCGATGAGATGATGAGCGCAGGCATTGAAGTCGCAGAAGGTGTTTTTCTTGTGCAAAAACTTTCCGTCTTCATACCAGTTCCGACCCATCTCGCTTCCGCCGCGAATGTGGGCGATGGCGAAAACAAATCCTCGATCAAGAAGCGAAAGGCGGGTTGTCGAAAAATTTGCGGGCATCGACATTCCGTAAGAACCGTATCCATAAAGGTAGAGGGGGCGTGCATCGTTGCCTGTTGTTTTGCGATAAACAATCGAGATTGGTATCTTGGTCCCATCGGCGCCCGTGGCCCAGACCCGTTCCGATTGATAGAGGTTCGCATCGTAGCCACTCGGAATTCTCTGTTGTTTCAATAGCGTCCAAGATTTTTTAGAGATGTCATAATCGTACACGGTC
>JAYVND010000471.1:0-4383 GCA_043758635.1 Bdellovibrionales bacterium | reverse complement strand
GGCGTAAATCGGATGCATGCAGAGTGAGCTTTGCACGCTTACGAAACTTCGAAGCCCGGAGTCTCCGCGTTCGATCTCTTGCATGATGAGGCCGCACGATGTCGAGTTGAGGCCCGCGCAGCCGTAACCTTGAATGGTCGCGCCGAATACACCAAGACTTGCAAATTTCGGAATCAACTCATGAGGGAATCGACCTTCCATAAAACAATCTTCGATGATCGGCATAATTTCGTGCGTGGTGAACTCGCGAACAGA
This sequence comes from Bdellovibrionales bacterium, assembly GCA_043758635.1. Classification (GTDB taxonomy): domain Bacteria; phylum Bdellovibrionota; class Bdellovibrionia; order Bdellovibrionales; family JAMPXM01; genus JAYVND01. The sequence goes on along the minus strand of JAYVND010000471.1, from coordinate 4,128 downwards.
GTCGCGAATCTGTCTTTCGTCAGGCGTGAGGAGCTCGTTGATATCGTAAAAATCCGGCGCCTCAAACGACTTCATGACATGACGCTCATGCCTTGGCTAGCCGCGATCGTTTGCCCGGTGATTCCCGCACCCAGAGGGCTTGCCAAAAATGCCACAAGATTTGCAATGCGCTCGGGCTCGGTCATTTGCGAAATCGGTTGCAAAGCCATGAGCCGCGTCTGCGCATCTTGAATACTGAGGTTTGCCGTTGGAAATTGGCTCATCATGTACTCTTCGGTGTTTCCCATCGCCACGCAGTTAACGGTGATATTGTACTCGGCTGATTCACGCGCGAGGGTCCGCGCAAGATTCGACAAACCGCCGCGAGTCACGGCCATGAGCGAGTTGTTTTGAAAACCGAGTCGCGCCAAATCGTGCATTAAGTAAATGATGCGGCCGCGTTTGCGGCTCTCGAGAAATTTTAAAACTCCGTGAGTCATCATGAGAGTCGAGCGAAGATTGGTGTCGATCAACTTGTCGAGCTCTTCCAACGCCGAAGGCTCCCGAAAACGCTTCACCGTGTTTAAGATCGAACCGTCGATGAAGATGTCGATTCCGCCAAAAGACTCCGCACCACGAGTGATTGCGTCGAGAACATTGCCCGGTTTCGAAAGATCAGCTTGAATCGCCGCCGCGCGCCCGTTGCGCTCATGCACTTCGCGTGCATCCATCAACTGAGCAGCAAAACGTTGGCTGGTGCTCGTGTTGCTGTCGATCATCGCGACATTCGCACCGAGCTGTGTGAATTTGAGCGCGATGGCTTGATTGTAGCTATTGCAAGGTCCCGTCAGGACTGCCGTGCGATCTTGAAGCTTAAAACTCATTTCGGTAGATTCAATCGGCATGACGGTCTTCCTTTTGGCTTTCTGAGAGAGCAGTTTCGTTCTTATTCTTAGGATTTGAACCTAATCCAGTGATCGAACTCTTAGTGTTCGAACTCAACTAACGAACACTTAGTGTTCGATGACAATCGCAATCCCTTGGCCGCCGCCGATACAGGCGCTGCCGACTGCGTACTTGTTTTTGCGACGTTCGAGCTCGTACATCAAATGGTTCATGATACGCGTGCCTGACGCTCCAAGTGGATGACCGATCGCGATCGCGCCGCCATTTACGTTGGTGATCTCGCGGTTGAGACCCAGTTCTTTTTCGACTGCTAAGTATTGCGCAGCGAATGCTTCGTTCACTTCGCAAAGATTCATTTCGCTCAGCTTCATTCCGCAACGATCAAGGGCTTGGCGAATGGCGCCCGCAGGACCGATGCCCATCATTTTTGGATCGCAACCGACCACGCCCCACGAAACAATTTTCGCGAGAGGTTTAAGCCCGCGGCGCTTGGCTTCTGCTTCTGTCATCAGCACAGTCATCGCTGCACCGTCGACAATCCCCGAGGAGCCAGCTGCGGTCACAACACCATCTTTTTTGAAGATCGGCTTCATCGTCCCGAGCTTCTCAAGAGTGACCTCTGGTTTTGGATGTTCATCTTTCGAAATCGGCACATCACCTTTTTTGCCAGGCACGGTGACTGTTGTCATTTCGACGTCAAACTTGCCGGCCTTTGCTGCTTCTGCGCATCGCTTTTGCGAGCTGATCGAGAATTGATCACAAGCTTCGCGAGAGATGCTGTATTTCTCAGCTAAGTTTTCGGCAGTGATCGCCATCGGTGTGTTTGAGTAAGCATCGGTCAATGCACTCGTCATGTAATCTTCGATGGGCGCATTGCCCATGCGGAAGCCCTCGAAGCGAGCGCCGCGAAGCACGTAAGGAATCTGCGACATTTGCTCAACTCCGCCAGCGAGCACGATGTTTGCCTCGCCGTTCAAAAGCATTTGTGCAGCTGAAACCCACGCCTGAAATCCGCTTCCGCAAAGGCGGTTTAAGCCAAGCGCGCCGACATCTACTGGCACACCCAGGTGCAAGCCCACATGCCGTGGAACGTAAGCCGCATCGGCTCCACTCTGAACAACGTTTCCGAGAATCACATGGTCAACGTCGCTCGGGGGCACTTGAGCCTGCTCGAGCGCGGCCCTTCCAGCAGCAACAGCCAACTGCGTAGCGCCTACATCCTTGAGTCCGCCGCCGAAGGAGCCGAAGGGAGTTCGTTTACCAGCAACGATCACGATAGTTTTTTCAGGCGATGTATTGAGCGTGTAGGCATTTTTCATTCCGAAAGAGTATGCCCGCCAGAGTCCGGTGGTCAATTCCCCAAGGAAAATTTGGTCGCGCTGGCGTTGCTGATTTGGTCACGCGGGGCGTGCTGGTTTGACCACGCGGGGCGTGCTGGTTTGACTGTCTAGCTGATTGTCGCTATCTCCAAGACTCAACCTTTAAAAATTTCGTTCGGGAGATCTCGATGAGCGCGGCAAATGCCCCAAAGGTCCTGGTCATTGGTCAAGGTGGTCGCGAGCATGCTTTGGTTCATGCGTTAAAATTTGCGCCGTCGCTGAATGCAGGGTTGAGTTTCGGGCTGAGCGCGGACTCGAGTTCCGGAGTGAGTTCGGGATCAAGCGCGGGGCACCACCAAATCAATCGCCACGTGCATGCCCTGCCTGGAAGCGCCGGAATGGCGACGGACTGCGTCTGTCACGAGATGAGCTGGGAAAATTTTGATCATGTTTTAGAGTTAATTCGTCGAGTGGGTATATCGCTCGTGGTGATTGGCCCCGAAATGCCTCTGGCTGCCGGGCTCTCCGACTTCTTGCGTGATGCCGGCGTGCAAGTATTCGCGCCAAGCCAAGCAGCTGCTCGCCTCGAGAGCAGCAAAATTTTCGCGAAAGAATTCATGATCGAAGCCAAAGTTCCGACTGCACGTTCGTTTACGGTTTCATCCGTCGAACAAACAGCTTCGGTTTGTGGAGCGTTTGCGCCGCCTTACGTTTTAAAGGCCGATGGCCTTGCTGCGGGTAAAGGCGTTTTCATTTGTAAAACCAAAAACGAACTTTTAGCGGCGGCGCAGTCGATTTTCGTCGAGAAATCTTTGGGCGAGGCAGGGGTGACAGCACTTCTCGAAGAGTTCTCTCCAGGCTATGAGATCAGTTACCTGGTGATCACCAACGGCGAAAAATTTGAGTCGCTGGTGTTGGCGCAAGATCACAAGCGGCTGCTTGATGGCGACGAAGGCCCGAACACCGGCGGCATGGGCGTCGTTGCACCGATGCATCTTGATCCTAAATTAAAAGAGTTTGTCGACCGAGAAGTGATTCAACCTGTCATCACGCACCTGAAAACGCGTGAACTTTTGTATCGTGGCGTTCTGTATTTTGGATTGATGATGACGCCCGAAGGGCCGAGTGTACTTGAATTCAATACACGCTTTGGTGATCCTGAAACTCAGGTCATCATGCCGTTACTTGATGGCGATTGGGCTGAAGTTTTTACCGCGGTTGCTCGCGGTGAAGTGCCTGCGTTGAAATGGAAAGCGGGCGCAAGCGCCTGTGTGGTTTTGGCAGCCGAGGGTTATCCCGACTCTCCTAAAAAAGGAGTGGTGATATCTGGCAACTTAGCAGCAGGCGCTGGTGGAAAATCTTATTTTCTGCACGCGGGAACTCAGCACGATTCGAAAAAAGGCTGGCTGACGGCCGGCGGTCGCGTACTAAATTCAATGGGTTTAGGAGCAGATCTCGCTGAAGCCTTAAAAAATGCCTACGCTCAAGCCGCAACAGCACCATGGCCTGGTTGCCAAATGCGCTCAGACATCGGTGCGAAAATTGATTTTCGGGCTTGATTTTCGGACTTGATTTTCGGGCTTGGGTCCGCTGCGGACCAGCCTCAGTCTTTTGTCTCGGTCCGCTGCGGACCTGAGAAATTTACTGAATCATAGCCGTTAAGAGTGAGTGAGTGAGTGAGTGAGTGAGTCTGTCTCGCTAGCAAGCTCGAATCTGGATTCACAATCTTGAAGCTTCGATCTTGAGTTTGAATCTGAACCATGAATCTACAATCTAGAGTTCGATACTGAATCTTGAACCTTCGATTTTAAATTCGATTCTGAATCTTGAAACTTCGAACTTAAATTCGATACTGAACCTTGAATCTAAATCTGATTCACGTGCCAAAGATTTTTTCGCCCGCGATCGGCAAAGATTCGAGTTT
>JAYVND010000470.1:0-4384 GCA_043758635.1 Bdellovibrionales bacterium | reverse complement strand
ACCGGGCCCGCCGGACCTTTGGGCCGCGTTGTTATGCTGGAGTGTGCCACGAATTTCCATGGTAGCGGGCGAAAGGCTTTGGATCCTAGGCACGTCGGTCGAGCCGCGTTCAGGGCACTTTGATGTGCCTGATGAACGTGCAAAATTCCGCCAGATTGAAAATGATGCGTAGGAATGGATTAAATCGGAGCTTGCCGATTTCGAGAGGTTGAGCTGGAATCGACTTCCGGTCGCACTCGCTCTAGGTCTGGCAAGTGGGTCAAATCAGGAGTAGTATGGAACTACAAGCTCGATAATTTACGGGAAACTTTGCGAGGATCCCCAAATGCTTCGAGTTGTTTCAATGAATTTAAAATTGAACTATAAATTGAACTATAATTGAGCAAATTTTAACGACAGATGACCAACAGATAAACAACAGATGAACGACAGAAAAACTACGGTCGCTGAATTCAGCACTTGGAGGATTAGGTAATGGGATCGCTCACTTTCAACACCACAGATGGCAATTTCGAAAACGACGTCTTAAAATCAGACACTTTGGCGCTCGTCGATTTTTGGGCAGAATGGTGCGGTCCGTGCCGTGCACTTGCTCCTAAACTAGATGAGTTGGCTTCGACTTATCAGGGTAAACTGAAAGTCTTTAAAGTAGATATCGATGCAAACCAAGAAACTCCATCCAATTTTGGAGTTCGTGGTGTCCCAACTTTGATCCTATTTAAAAACGGGAAACAAGTTGAGCAAATCGTCGGCAATCACCCGAAAGAGGCAATTGAAGCGGTTATTAAGAAGCACATGTAGATTTCGAAAGCTGAACCGAAAGGTTGGGTGAACTTTGTAGCGGCATTGTAGCCGCTTCGAGTTGAAAATGAAAAAAGGCGAATCCAGATGGATTCGCCTTTTTTCATTTTTGACTGACGATGCTAGGGTGATCAGAACATGTGCTTGCGATAAGACACACTTGAGATCAAGCCGAGTGCCGCCATTGTCGTGAGCATATTCGATCCACCGTAAGATAACAGTGGCAGCGGAACGCCGACAATCGGCAAGAGCCCGATCACCATCGAAATATTGATAAACTGATGCCAGAAAATAATCGCTAAAACTCCGACTACAATTAGCGATCCCGCTTTGTCGCGGGCTTGTTGAGCTATAATAATGCCAGTAATAAATAGCATCGCAAACAGTAGAATTACCGCCATGCTGCCGATAAAACCATGCTCTTCGCTCAAAACTGAAAAGATGAAATCGGTATGACGCTCGGGCAGAAACTCGAGCTGAGATTGCGTTCCTTTGCGGAAACCCTTACCAAAAACCCGACCCGAGCCCACGGCAATACGAGATTGAATACTGTTGTAACCTTTGCCGCGCGGGTCGCGTGTCGGATCCATAAAAGTGTAGACACGGTCTTTTTGATAGTCTTTGAGTGCAAAGAACCAGGCGCCAGTCCCACCGAAAAGCCCGATCACCGTTACCATAATCAGAATCTTTCGACGGATTCGAATGAAAAACAAAATTGAGGATCCAACAATGGCCATCATCATGGCCGTTCCGAGGTCTGGCTGTACTGCCGTCACGGCAAAGGGAACACCAATGTAAAAGACTAGGGGAATAAACAGATCTTTTGGACCTAAACCATCTGGATATGATTTTTGCGACATCACTTTGGCAAGGAGCAAAACCATCGCAAGCTTCATTGATTCGGAGGGTTGATAGCTAAAAAATCCAAAATCTAACCACCGCTGAGCACCCAAGGCACTCTTCCCAACAAACATGACGGCGATCAGGGCCAGTAAGTTCGCACCGTAAATCAGGTAAGCCATTCGCACAAAAAGTTGGTAGTCGACGAGTGTTGTAACCAAGTAAACGACCCAGCCCACTGTCAGCCAGAAGATCTGCGAATAAAAGAGTCGATCGCTCCCGGCCGTAACTATACCGTGCGTAGCACTGTAAACATTGATGAGTCCAATGACATTCAATCCTAAGATGAACATCGCAAAATTCCAGTCAATGCGGCGGAAGAACGTGCGTCCCTCAACAGCCATGCCTTGTCGAATATTCATCTAGTCGTCTCCAGCTTCATCTTCTTGGCCGCCCGTTTTCTTCTTTTGATCTTTCACGTTTCGCGACAACCACTCCGGGTGATATTTTGCAACATAGGCTTGAACCATTGCTTTCGCGACCGGCGCCGCGTAAGCGCCATGGCATCCGTGCTCTGATAAAATTCCAAAGGCAATCTCGGGTTTGTCGGCTGGAGCGTAACCGATGAACCAAGCGTTAGGACGCTGATACTTCGGCCTTGTTTCGCATTTCGCAAAGACGCTGTCTGCCGAGAAGTTGATGACCTGCGAACTTCCGGTTTTACCCGCAATTTCGATGAACGGTAGCTTGTAGGCGCGAGCGGTTCCCCGCTCACCATTCACAACGAGGCGCATGCCTTCTTTCACAACATCAAACGTTTCTTTTTTCACGTGAATCGGGGAGTTTGGATCCATCAAATCACGCTGGATGGAAGGCTCAAATTCTTGGACGATTTTATTATCGGGCGTCATAATGCGTTTCACGACAAATGGCTTTACGATCTTGCCGTAATTTCCGATCGCGTTGTAAGCAACGGCCATTTGCAAGGGGGTAGTTAGCACAAAGCCTTGACCAATAGCGACCGAGAGATTCTCTCCAGCCTGCCACTCTTCGCCAATCGTATCTTTTTTCCATTGCGCACTTGGCATGAGTCCCGAAACTTCGCCGTTCAAATCGACACCGGTTTTGTGACCAATCCCGAGCGCATCGCAATACTTAAACATGCGATCGATCCCGAGCGCGATTCCCATTTTGTAGAAGAATGTGTTCGAAGATTGTTCGATCGCATGCACGATCGGGATGTTGCCGTGACCACCTTTGACCGAGTCATGATATAGGCGGTTGCCGAATTTAAATGCTGGAGGGCACGAAACCAGAGTGGTCGGCGTGACAACACCTTCGGTCAAAGCTGCTGTCGCCATAAGTGGCTTAAAAGTTGAGCCAGGCGAGTTGTGATCTTGAATAACCTTGTTTCGCAAAGGGCGATCTGGATCGTTCACTAGCTTCGACCAAAGTTGCGCCGAGATACCTGTCGAGAATTCGTTTGGGTCAAACGACGGAGAGCTGATCCAAGCTAAGATCTCGCCGTTGGTTTTCATGGCGACTGCGGCACCAATTTTTCCGTCCAACATGAATGCGTTGTATCCGGCTTCTTGGATGTCTTTGTCGATCGTTAAAACAACGTTTTCGCCGTTAACTGCCGCTTGCACTCCCGACATCGTGCCCAGAAGCGCGGGTGTGTCGGCCAAAGCTTCACGTCCCCGAGCATCCACTTGCTGAACTGAAATTCCATCTTTTCCACGCAAGTAACGGTCAAGGACTTCTTCAAGACCCGCTTTGCCGATTAAGTCACCTTGCTGAAACTTGAATTGGCCTTCGTACTTTTCGTTCAGAATAGGAAGCTGGCGTTTTGAGATTTCACTGACGTAACCAAATAGCTGAGCGCCGTCGTCTTTCAGAGGATAGTAACGGAGAACATTTTCTTTGATATCGATCGGAAAATCGTCCTTCAAAATTGCGAGATTGAAAATTTCGTCGCGGCTCAGGTTATCTTTGATACGCACAGGACGAAAGGGGCCGTTGACTCTTTTGCTTTTCTCGATCGTCTGCTCCACGACTTCGCTCGGCATATTCAGAGCTTTACCGATGGCTTCGGAAATTTCGTCGATGTCGTCAATGTATTGCGGCGAAACGGTGAGCTGAAATCCAGGCAAATTCTCCACGAGAATGCGTCCATCGCGGTCGTAAACAATTCCACGTGGTGCTGCAATCTTGGTTTCTTTGATGGAATTTTGTTCAGAGAAGTTTCGAAGCTCCGCTCCGTTGATGATCTGCAAATACCACAGGCGAATGAAAAAGATGACGACCGTCATCATCACCAAGCCGTAGAGGAGTTTGTATCGCGGGAGATACTCTTTCGTATCTTGTTCGCTATTAATGTATTGGCTCATATGACCTTCATTAAGCTAAACCAAGTGGGAGCGACGATGCGGTCCGACCCGATCCAATTCGGTAAATTACGCAACTTTAGTCGAAGCGACGTCAGCCATTTGCTCGCGCTGAGTTAAATCGTCGATCCATCTGAGAACGGGAAACAGGCTCGGCGCGATCAAAGGAGTAAGAAGAGCTTCGATCATCCAACTTGCGATCTCGGGGCTCGTCATCGAGTGATCGCCAATGATGAACGACAAAACCCATGAGAGCACGTGAAAGAGTAACGATGCCAAACCACATGTCATCATAATGTAGGAGGCGGCGGTCCAGTAGATACGCTCTTTAAAGAGCTGGGTGGCAATCGCAACAC
>JAYVND010000469.1:0-4390 GCA_043758635.1 Bdellovibrionales bacterium | reverse complement strand
AAAATTTAAAAGCATTTGGAGCGTGTTTCACTCCAAATGGGCATGGTCATAATTATCGCCTCGAAGTTTTGCTCGAGGGACAGATCGATCCTGAGACTGGACTTTTGCTTGAGCGATCGGTTTTCGATGCTCACCTGCAGGAGGCCGTTCGAACTTTGGATCATCATCACGCGAATTTTGATGTCGCCGAATTTAAATCGCGGGCAGATGGTCAGCCAACCTTAATTCCGACAACCGAAAATCTTTGTCTTTACATAGTTCAAAGGCTTCGTTTGATTTTTGCAAATCAATCGCGCTGTCGGCTTGTGAGCGTGCGACTCTACGAGATGCCTGACTTATGGGTAGAGTGGACCGAAGCTGGGCCGGCTTTGTCCCTCGTCAAGGCTGAATCGAAATCGACTGAATGGACGCAAGAGGTGAGCTTCAGAGCGGTGCATCGGCTCGGGCTTTTGGGCGCAACCGAAGTCCAAAACCAGAACTTATATGGAAGGTGTGCTGCGTCCCACGGCCACCATTACCGACTGCAAGTCATGCTTCGCAAATCGGATGGGAGCGGTGATGTTCCTAGCGGACTGCATCCTAACTTTAGCGGCAATTTAGTGAATCAAGCGGCAAAAGCGCAGACAACGCCCGATGATGCAGATCGACGATTGACGTCCGAAGACTTTGAACGAATCTTGAGTAAGGAGATTTACCAGCGCTTTGACGGCCAGGATTTGAATCTAGAGTTTTCGGAGTCACCGGCTACAACACTTGAAGGGCTGCTCAAGGCTCTTTCAACGATTTTGAAAGATAAAATCGAATCGTCTACTTCGAGATACGAAGGTTGGGTGCTTTCGAAACTCGCCATTTTTGATGGCGAAAAAGGCTTTGCCGAGATGCAGATGTCGATCTGACCAAGAGTGGGCCGAACGACGATCGATTGATGATCAAGCGATCATCAAAAGCGTGTCTAAATTTGATCAAGACCTGAGCTGCAGGTCAGCCGAAGTGAATGGGTAGTAGATTAAGCCAGTTTACGTGAGCGCATTCCGTCAGCCGATCGGTAGACTTCGGCCTCAACAAAAATCTTCAAAAGATCCATGTCTAATTTGCCGCTGCGTGCTTCGTGATGCAAAATCTCGATCGCTCGATCAGGGGCAGCGGCTTTTTTGTAACGACGATCCATCGACGTCAATGCCTCGTAAATATCCGAAATTGTCATGAGCTTGGATTGAACAGGAATATGCTCTGCCGTCAGGCCACGTGGGTACCCACTGCCGTCGCACTTTTCGTGATGGGCATGGGCGATATCGGGTACTCCCGAAAGATCTTCGGTCCATGCAATCTGACGCAAAAAATGATACGTGTGACTGACATGCGATTCGATTTCTTTTCGCTCCTCTTCGCCCAATGTTCCTTTTGGAAGTGAGAGTTTGATCATTTCTTCCGGCGTGAGCAAAGGTTGTTCAAGTTCGCGGGAGGTTTTATTGATCCACGTCATCAAACTTCCAATATCAAAATCATCTTCGGTCATCTGCGGTTGATTCGCTTTGATGATCGAGAGCCGCACTTGCTGCATCTGCTGAGCAAAGCGGTCAATGTTTTGATTGGCCTTTTCAAACGTTGAGACCAGGCCACTTTTTTGGCCCTTCTCGACCATGTACATCAACTCATGCGCCGTCTCCTTCCAAGACATCATCTCTTGGCGTGAGCGAGCCGAATCAAGGCGCAGTAAAATCGTCTCCATTTCGTGCGGGTAGAGCTTCAAGCGCTTGCTCAGAACAGATTCACGAACACCGATTTTACCGAAGTCATGCAAGAGAGCTGCGTAACGAAGTTCGCGAATTTGTTGTTCTGAGAAAATTAAATCTTTAAAGGTGCCTTCGCCGCACTGGTGCACGGCGCGAGCAAATTCAACGGTGAGAACGGCGACGCGGTCGCTGTGACCAGAAGTTGCGGGATCACGGGCCTCGATAGCCGTCACCGAGGCGCGGATAAAGCTCTCAAAAAGATTTTCGATGTCTTCGGTGAGCTTTGCATTCTCGATCGCCGAAGCTGCTTGCGAAGCAAAGGCTTGCATCAGTTCGGCATCTTCGGTCGTAAATGCAATCGTGTCATCAGGCCCGACGAGATTTTTTCGATTCTCGCTCGCACTTGATCCGGGTTTCAATTTATTAATGATCTGTAAGACTCCGCGAATTTTTTCGTTCGAAGTCTTAATTGGAACGGCGAGCATCGAGACCGTTTGGTAGCCGCCCTCTTGATCATTCTGCGGACTAAACTTGTATGGCATGCTCTCATCGAGCTTATAACAATTCTCAACCTGCACCGTTTGGCCTGTAACAGCAACGTAGCCTGCAATACTATTCACGTCGAGATCCAGAACTTTGTTCTGAACTTTACGCCCGGTGTTTCGATTGTTGCTTCGGTGAAAACGCAGGACCGGAAAAAATTTCTGCTGCGCATTTCCGATCGTGTCGATGCGAATTTGTTCTGTTAGGTAGATGCTAGCACCGTCTGCCTGCGTGGTTTCACGTGCCTTGTCGAGGATCAGGTCTAAAATACGCGAGACTTCTTTTTCACTCGAAAGTGCAATTCCAATGTCGATCAATGAGCGATAACGAGAGATGCGCTCCGCTTGTTCTTTTTCAGAAGCGGCATCATGACACGCTGACTTTGCTGAACTTGGAGCGATATCGCTTGAGGATTCAGCTTGGGTTGTATCAGGAGTGGATCCCGTTTTACGATCGGCGCGAATGCCCGCGGATTGCGCTGGCTTTTTTTCGGCCACGGTCGAGCCCGCAGATCTCTTTTTCGATTTACCCACTAAAACCCCGCCTCGAAATTAGAACATGTCTGTCTTATCGACAGTTTATCGTATTCTCTCCTTAGATCGTTGAAGAAAAAGCGTCAGATGGGGAAATTAATCGGGCTTCCGATGGAGCTTTTTTCACTCTCTATGAAAAGCAAGCCTTCGGTCTGGCACAATCCAAACCTTTGGTCGGGATGAGCGACCTCCACATCATCTGGAGACTTAGGGCTCTGTGAGAAGTTCGTGTGAGTCAGTGCAGGCTTCATGCGGGTATTGTGCGGGGCTCGTGCGGAATAGCATTGTTTCGAAGTGAGACACGAGACGAAATCTGTTTCAAAGACTCGAGGGGATGTCTCAAACTGTCGATAGATGAGTGTTTCACGGAGGTCCTATTGGCGACTCAAAGAGACCGAGGAAAAGTGCTGAGCCGGTTCATTCCGGCGATTCTGCTCGGTGGGATACTCTCACTTAGCTCTGTGTTATTTCAAAATTGCGCTGGTTATTCGGCGACGAAAGACGGAATTCTCACGACCGACGGCAGCTCGGTTGCGACAGCATGTTCAGGAAATAATTTGACCTGCTCAGATTTAAATAACGTGCAGCTCGCGATCGCAAATCAAGATCCAATTTTAGTGACGGGATATTCTGGAGGCAGCAATGGGTCTTGCGATTCGTCTACCTGTGTGGATGTTGCCGGCTATTGCGATGCTTCTGGTTTTACAAGCAACCGGATCTCGGCCTCGATCACCGGAACGGTGAGTTTGCCAGACACGGTTCTAGGAAGCTGCGATGCAAACGGACGATTCCGCTTACTTTTGCCGATGCCGACGGGCTTCGTCACCGCCACCACTTACACGGTCACGGTTATCATGCGGATTTACGATGCAAACGGAAGCGCATACGAAAACCCATCTGGACTCAATCGCAAAACCATCACTCTGACGTCGACGACGCAGTGACACTCTCGCCTTCGAGGGCTGCGTGCACAGACCTCGCTCCTAAAAAATCATGCTCCAAGTGGATTTTTGTTAGTGGAATCTTTTTAAGATAGCTTGGTTTTAGCGCGGGCTCAATGGCCGAACCTTCGACTGAAAGTGCAGTCGACGACTGATGCGAAGACTGACTGAGCTCTACGGCAAAATCAGTCTCGGTGAGGGAATTGAGAAACGCCAGGCTCTCACGACTCATCTTTGAATCGTTCGTGATGACGAGCGACAAAATCCAAAGTGGCGAGGCTTTGGCGGGCAACACGAATTTCCAGTTTTTCTTTTGGGCGGCCGCCAGAGTTTCAAATTCGGAGATGTTGATTTGTAGGGCGTCAAAATTTTCTCTCGCACTTTCGCTCATGACTAAATCCAAGATGCTCAAAGAGGTCTTTGAAACTTTCACTCGTTTTAAAATCGGTTTCAAATCCTTGTTGACGTCTTGATCGCTCGGGCCGACATCCGCCAATTCATCACGCTCAAAGCCTTGGCCAGTGACCGATCCAATCCAACTTAAAATTCCAATAGGAGACCGGAGAATTCCGATTCGGCCTGCATGGTCTGAATCCGACAAAAGTTCGCTCCAAGACGTGGGCGTCGATTCAAAATGCTC
>JAYVND010000468.1:0-4396 GCA_043758635.1 Bdellovibrionales bacterium | reverse complement strand
GAGCACCGAAAACTTTGCACTCCCACTCTTGGGTCGCGTTGCGGCCGGCTCACCGATCGAAGCGATGGAGCACGACGAATTCATCGACGTGCCGGCATCATTAGTTCGTTACGCCGATCGCACCTATGCACTGCGTGTGCAAGGCCAGTCGATGATTGATGACGGAATCTTGGATGGCGATGTGATTTTGGTTCAGCGTCAAAGCTCGGCGACCAACGGCGAGATCGTTGTTGCAATGGTCGGCGAAGAAGCCACTGTGAAACGCTTTTACATGCACCGCGGAGGTGCGGCCGCTGCACATTCGGCACGTGTCGCGAGCGATTTCGAAGAGGACGCAAACGATGGTTCTTATGACGAAACAGCTGGTCGTGATTCGAGCAGCAATTCGGGTAGCGATCGCTTCAAACAAGGGCCGAGTAAAAAGATCGAACTTCGTCCGGCCAACTCCACGATGCAATCCATGTGGTTTGAGCCAAATGAAATTCAGATTCGCGGCATCGTGGTGGGTTTGATTCGTAAGTTTTTTTGATCTTCCGGTTTGTCTGACCTGAAAATGCAGGTCCGCTGCGGATCCAGATCTGTAGCCGCTAGCTGCTTTTTCTAACTGCTCTCTTAAATGAGTTCAAATCGTCGGTTGAAAAAAACTGACTTCATGTTTCGGGCGAGGCTCATAAAAGATCTCGCTTGAAGCACAGGGCGGAGCTTTGTCTTGTGACAAACTTCAGAAGGGATCGTCGTGGCGGTGGCAACAGGAAGCTCAACAGATATGACTATGACAAATATGACTATGACGAAAGATTTGACGCCAAATTTGGAGCCAGAATTAAAAATAAATTCGGTGCGAAACACGACGCCAAATATAAAGGCCGGGATGATAGCTGATCTAAAAATTCAACAGATCAAACGTGAGCTTGCGGCAAAAATGCCGGGAGCGTTTTGTAATGCCGAGAATCTAAAAAGACCTCAAGGCTTTCCAACAGGCTCGGCCCAACTTGATTCGTTTTTAGAAGGCGGCGGTCTGCCCCAGGGCTCGCTCACTTTGCTTTCCGGCGCACTCGGCATGGGTGCAACGTCTCTTTGGATTGAGTCGGCCGCATTTGCATTGAAAGAAAAAAAATGGGTGGCCTGGGTGAGCCGCGATGTCCCTCTGATGCCCGTTTCGCTTCAGCAAAAGGGAATGAACCTCGGTCACTTCGTAGCAGTCGAAAGTCCTCTCAAAAAAATTGATCTGTCGAATGAAAACGGTGCCGAAAATTTGACTGGGACGACGAGTGGTGATGACAAAAACCGAATTGCGAATTCAGATTCTTCTCCAGCTCCATCTCCACTGGTTGGTGTTTTGACTGGTGCTTTGAATGATAGATCAAGCTCGGATTTGGGGCCTGATGCACCTGATTCAAACGAAGTCCAAAACGAAGTCCAACTGGACACTTGCCCCGAGCTCAATCGTTTTCCGGGAGCACAAATTGATGGATCGATTCCATCTCTTGAGGCTGCCGTTCCGACGAAAACCGGATCCTTTGAGTCTAAAAAGAAGGATCGCAGCAAAGAGAAGCTTGCGTGGCTTTTGCAAGAGCTCATGTCGTCAGGACTTTTTGATTTGATTGGCTGTGACCTCGGTGAAGAGCAGCTGCGTATTCAGGATCTGCGCAAGCTTCAGACGCAAGCGCGCGATGCGAATATCGCACTGGTCTTTCTCACTCGCCGCCCTCCTCCCAAAGGAGCATCGGCTTCACTCTTTTCCTTGATTTTAAAGTTTGAACGACGACGAATTTTGATTGAACGAGCTCTTCACCGACCAACGCCACAAAGCTTTCCAAGGAGTGTTTCTTATGATCGCTTCACCCTCCATACCGCAGATCGCATCGGCACTCGCTCAATCCCCGAAGCCAACATCAAGGAGCGCGAGCCGCATTCTCTGTCTCAAACTTCATGAAACTCCGAAGCGCCTCTCCGCTCGCAGCGGCTCTCACAATCAGCCGAAGCGTTCAATGAAAGCGATGATCGAGAGTTTTTTAAAGTTCACTCCACGCGTGCAATTTCGTGCACCGGATTGGCTTTTTTTAGATATTGCATCGACAAGCCATCTCTTTCGCGGGGAAGCCACATTGATGGACGCGGTGCAGTCGCTTGCTCGTGATTTGGGTTTTGAATCTCGTGCGGCGGTTGCCGATACGCCGGCAGCGGCGCAAGCATTTGCGTTTTCGCATGGCGCTCGTAAAAGCTTTATTTCGCCGGTCGGTGATGAACGTGAGCATCTTAAAGATTTGCCACTCACGCTTCTCACACAGCTTGAGGGTCTTGAGGCTTGGAATAAACCCACGCACATCGAGAGTGTTATCTCGTTTTTTATGATGCTCGGAATGCACAGCCTTCGCGATCTATCGCGGTTCACTCTTCCCTCTTTTCAAGAGCGGTGGGGCGAAACCGGGGCGACAATTTGGAGAAGACTCAACGGCTCTATCAGTGAACGTTCAGAACAAGTGATCTCGCCCCTCCACCCAACCGAAGCGTTGGAAGATTACATGCATCTGGATTTTCCGGTGAGTTTGCAGTCTCTCTTGCTTCATGAGCTTGAGAGATCGCTTGAGTTTTTGTTTGTGCGTTTACAAGGGCGCAGGCTGCTGGCTCGTAAAGTGAGCCTGCGCCTGCGCTGCGAGTATTCAAAAACTCAACATCTCATCGAGATTGAGCCGCAAAAGCCAAGCCGCGATCAAGAGATGTTCCTCACCTTGCTCGAGAACAAACTCGGGAAGCTCGACTTGAGCAACCCGATTCGAGATTTTGATTTCTCGATCTTGCCGACGGCAGAGCAAGTGCAACAATTTGATTTCTTTGAAGCGCGCGCAGAAGAGAACAGCAAACTCGACACACTCCTCAACTTGCTCGCGCAAACACGGGAGAGCACACAGTTGCAGGCAGGTTTTTATAAGATCCAACCCAGCACGCGGCCTGAAGATTCTTGGCAGCTCTGCACTGAGCCACACACTTATCCCGTGCGCGATTCGAATGGACGCGAGGTTTCAACATCTCTCAGTGTGCGCAAGAAACGCTCTTCGCTCTCAAGTCCGCAGGCGCAGTATGGCGTTCGTCAATCCGCGAAAAACATAGCGGGTTATGGCCAGAATCATAGCCTCAATCACAGCCAGAGTTATGGCCTAATGAGTGGTCTTGATAGCAAGCCTGATCTTGACGATGACGAATGCATTGCGCCTGCTGATTTAGGTGGCTTTGCGGCCAGCTTGCCTCAAGCTCCGCGTCCCACTCGGATGTTGATGCAACCGCAAGTTTTGTCATTAGGTGAGCTGCAGAAGTTAAAAATTCTCTCGCGCAATCCTATCGAACGTCTTGAAGACGGCTGGTGGGAGGAGAGATTCATGCAAAGAGATTATTACTTCGCGGTCTCACCCATCGGTCAATGTCTGTGGATCTATCAAAACCGAAAGACTGATGAGTACTTCCTGCACGGCTATTTCGATTGATGACAAGAACAACCTTGCGGGCAACGGACTCCGCAGCGGAGTTTAGATCTGACAACAAAATGATTTAAGTAAACGAAGTTAATTTTTTGGGTCAAAAAGGATTGAGATGGAAACTAGAAGACTTCCCTCGCAGCCCCTCAAGCAAATCAACGCGACTCCGAGTTGATTTGTGATCCTCTCGTGAGCGGAGAAAGTGAAGGACCCTCCTCCGTAGCAATCTCCGCTCACTTATTTTTTCCGAATTGAACTTTAAAGCCGAAAAGCAAACTGATACCCAAACCAAAATAATGAACTGGCACCCGAACACCTCTTCTCAAAATGCTCTTAGCACAAAGGATGTGACATGAGACTGGCTTCAAAAACCCATGAGAACTTTAAGCCTTCTTTTCTAAAACCGACTTCGCAAGAATACAAAATCCATTGGTCGAAATATGAAAACCCCAGACCCAAAAACATTCACCGACGCGTCGACAGCGACCTCATCTTCGCGTGCGTCTCTCTCATCGTCCTCTTACTCTTCGCCGCGGCCGACACAGCCTTCCGCTTCTAATTCTCCGATGACAGAGTCCAGTACTGCGCTGTCAACTTCTCTATCTAGGTCATTGCTTTCGAGCGAACGACTTAAAACTAAATTCATCGAGCTTCTGGCTCGGTCTAACTTTTCTTTTCTTCAAGCCAGCTCTCATCCTGATGAGATGGTTATGCAGGCTAAACTTCTTGGTTACGCCGGCATGGCCATCTGTGATGTGAACGGAATGTATGGCGTCGTGCGTGGGCATCAAGCAGCCTATAAACCATCCCTATTTGACGCCTCACAACTGGCCGATCTTGACGAAAACGGGGATGCGTTACGTCCGTTTCACTATCTTTGCGGCGTAGAACTTACGCCGCACGATTCTTCGCCGATTGTGGTG
>JAYVND010000467.1:0-4399 GCA_043758635.1 Bdellovibrionales bacterium | reverse complement strand
GATCCATAAGCATGAGAGGTCACGCCCTCAAATTCGATCATCCCGATTGAGATCGGAAATCCGTAGCGTCCGCCCCATACCGGCATCACTTGGTCCATTCCTGAAATTCGACTGGGCAGAATGTATCCGCCCATCAGACTGAATTCGTCAGGATCGCTTGCAGCAGAACCGTCGGCGCGTGCCACGGTCGAAAGACATGCGAGAAAAACCAAGAGAGCGTAAATGCAGACAAAGATTTTCCATTGCCGAGTCGGTCGAGATGCTGATTTCTGAATCCGATTTGCCATGGCCTCATGCTACGCGACATCGGCTCAATTCGCCATTTTTTGCAGCCGTTTAAACTTTGGACCGCGACCAAATACCGGTGTCTCTTGACGCACTTTCCTCAACAGGGGGACAATCGCAAGATGACTTCAGATCAAGTTCTTACGGCGACAACTCGTTCGACGATTGGGCAAACAGAAAATATGGAACGACACGAAGGCCACTTCTACGGAAAGTACAACGACGAACTTTACTTTCAGACCTGGAGTCCGAACAGGGCGTCTGCTTCATCCATGCCCAAAGCCGTGATCATCACGCACGGAATTGGTGAGCACTCCGAGTGTTACGGCGAGCTTGCACAAGATTTTGTTCAGCACGGCTGGCAAGTTTTTGCCTGGGACTTACGCGGCCACGGAAGATCGTCTGGGAAGCGCGGCTATCTCAAATCTTTTCGTGATTATACCGACGATCTCGGGCTTTTCATCGAACATCTTTTGCATTCACAAAAGCTAACGAGTTCGTTTGCGGTTCTTGGCCACTCGATGGGCGGCCTGATCACTCTCAAATACGCTCTCGATCGGGGCACTGAACTTTTAGCCCGAGCCGTTGTGCTTAGCTCGCCACTTTTGGGAATTGCCGTGCCCGTTCCGACAGTGAAAGAGTTGGCGTCGAAATTTTTATTAAGGGTCGCGCCGGGCCTCACTCTTTTTAACGAGATCAATTACGAGCAACTCACTCACGATACCGAGATCTTAAAAAATTACGCGCGAGACTCGCTCCGTCACGAAAAAATCTGCTCCGCCCTTTACGACGGCATGCTCTCGACCATCGCGAACGTGTCAGCCCGCGGGAGCGAAATGAAAAAGCCACTTTTGGTCCAGGCCGCAGGTCACGATATGATCGTGAGCCTATCTCAAACCGAAAAATTTTACGAAACCGTCGCCTCGCTACAGAAAAAAATGATCGTTTACAAAGAAGATTTTCACGAGATTTACAATGAGCTCAATCGGAAACTCGTGTATTCGGATCTCCAGGCATTTTTAAATACGGAGTTTAAAACATGAGCCGAGCCACGTACCCGATCTCGAAATTCCCGGTTCATCGGCCTATTCATCGACTGACGCAACTTTTTGCGATCGCTCTCGCTGTGAGCACGCTCACCGCTTGCTCGACAACTTCACGCTTTGGCGAAATTTTTCAGCCCGCCAATGGAACTAGTCCAAGCATTCCTTTGAGTTATGAAGACAAGATCGAACAGTACTCGGCCGGAGATCAAGAGTACGCGGGCTTTTATAATAATTTTGAATTCAAGGCGACTTTAATCAACGCACCGATTCGCGATGCACTTATCGATCGCAAAGCAAATTACTACAAGTGGGATGAAACTCGTCGAAGTGCCGAACGCGCAACCTACGTCGACACGGCACGAACACAGACTGCAGTTTATTTAAGCTTTTTTACGCCCAACAACAAAAATGACAATCTCGACGATGTGAAAAAGATCTGGGAGATCTATCTCACCGTGGGCGGCCAACGTTATTCGGGTACTGCCAAGCGAAACAAGATGAATCGCTCGGAGCTTCTTGCGCTTTATCCGTACAGCAATGCGTGGGGCACAAACTACGATGTCACTTTCCCCGTATCCGCAAATACAATCGAAACGCAAAATTCTGAGATGACTATAACGGGCCCCTTGGGCGCCCGCTCGATCGCGTTTCCCGCGGTCAAGTGATCGCTTGGTGGTCTGATCAATTGGTCATCAGATCAATTGGAGATCTGGTCAATTGCTCGAGCGACCTCATCGACCGTCGAGTGAGCGCGTGTAGATCAATTCTGCAAATGGATAAACTGCCGCCAATTGGATGCGCTCGCCAGTCTTCATAAGATTGCTTTTTTTCAAAGCCACCGCATAGAGAGACATTTGCTCAAATGCCTTTTCGCGGTACTGAGGCGAACCCGTTTTGTAGTCAACAATCCAGATCGCGCCGTTGTTCGTACGCCCCCAAAGATCGAGCTGACCCTCGATCAACACGCCCTCATGCACCATTGCAAAACCCCACTCCACGAAACCGTTTTTGATCACCTCAAGAAGGGCCGGCGCTTGGCAATCCCGCACAAACTCAATCGCCTTTAAGATTTTTTCTTCCCGACCCGGAAACCATTTTTCAATGATCTGCTGCAGACGCACCTGCGATGGGTATTTTAAAAGCTCCATCAATCGGTGCACGGCAGTTCCTTCAGCGGCAATTCTCACCCGGTGAGTGATCGTCTCGATCGCATCTGTATTCGTCTGCGCGTCGGCACCCATACCGGCGTTTCGCTGCAAGATCTCAGTGACTGACATTGATGCAACACTCGTTCGAGTTGCGTTTTTATCGACAAACGGTGCACGAACTTTCACTTCCTCTGCAGCGGTTTGCCGTGGTGGCGCAATTTCACCGATCTCAGATGTCACTTCGTATCGATAATTCTCCATCTGATGCTCGCCTGGTGCGAGATCAAGGCGAACCATATCGGCCCACGAGTTCTTTTGGACTTTGCTTTTCCAGCTTAAATAAACAGAGTCGACCGCACGAGTGAGTGCAACGTACAAAACACGTGCATGCTCTCGTAGTTCTTGAGCCTGAAATTTTTTGATCCATAAAACTTCGGGTAGACTTTTGGTCATATCGCCGTCTTCACCATAAGGCACCCGCATGGCCCAACGACGAGCGTCTTCGTCAAACGTGAACTCTTCACTCACGGTGAGTCGCGGTTTCTGATGCATGCGCGGTAGCAAAACGTGTCGAAATTCGAGCCCCTTAGAGGCATGCACGGTCATCAAATTGATGCGGTTTGGCTCAACCGCCGCAACCGCATCGCCTTCAGAATTCGATTCGTCCACTTTTAAATCATTGAGCGATGTCGTGATAAATGAGATCGGATTGAAGCCCGCCCTCCCCTCTTCTTGCTGAAGCTTGGCGAGCAACTTCCAGAGATTGGACTCTCGGCGCCCGCTAATATCATGTCGATGCGCAAGATCAATGAAACCTGATTGAATCAACCCCTCCCGAAAGGCTTCGGAGACACCACTTCGCTTTGCGACTTCGGAGAGGTTTTGCAGCCGAACGATTGCATCGTGGTCTGAAAGTGCTGTCGAAATGGAATCCCAGGTCGAGCTATTGTCTTTTTCGTCCCTTGCGCCTCTTGCGCCTTTTGCGTCGTTTGCAATTGCTGCAGTTTTTGCGTCTTTTAGATTCGTTTGACCAATGGCATCTACCAAAACTTCATCGGGTAGACGGAACCATGGTGAGCGCAAAACTTCGATCAGATTGAATGAATCGTGCGGATTGATTAAAAACTTCAAAAGGGCAAGGGCGTCACGAATCTCGCGGCGATCAAAAAAACCACTCGAAGCATGAACGTGCGTCGGTAGGTTGTAACGATCTAAAATGGACGCAATTTCTTTGAGAACCTTATTTGTTCGTCCCAAAATACAAATGTCATCAAATCCAGCACCATTGCGTAAAAGCTTTTGCACGTGTGCAAGCAATGCTTTGAGCTCGAGATCTTGTTCGAGCTCACTCGCACTGTCCGCCGCTTCGCTATTTTCACCGCCCTCGCTTGTGCCACGAGAAGAATCGTCGTCACTATCTGAAATCTCATCGTCTCCGCCATCCATCGACGGATCGATAAAAACCGTTGCCGAAAGATGGGTTGGTACGATCGAGCCGCCCTCTCTGATGAATGGAAGCATGGGTTCAAAGGGTGCTTCAAGACGCGCAAAAAAATCGTTTAGAAAAATAAGTAGCTCGGCCTTCGATCGACGATTGGTCTTAAGAAAGCTCTGTTTCCCATGATTTGAAAGAATCTCTTTCTCTTTGAGTGCGAAAACTTCGGACCGCGCGCCACGAAAAAGATATATACTCTGCTGTGGATCGCCGACAATAAAGTTTGGGCTTTTCCCCGCAAGCGCTCGCAAAAGCTCGACCTGAAAGGGACTTGTATCTTGATACTCATCGATCAGCCAGTAATCCCACTCAGCTGCAAAAGATTCGGCCGTCTCTGGAAATTGACGTAGGCAATCCATCGCGTACAATTCTAAGTCCGAGATCTCAAGCATCCCGCGCTCTAATTTCGCTCTTCGGAAAGCATC
>JAYVND010000466.1:0-4403 GCA_043758635.1 Bdellovibrionales bacterium | reverse complement strand
GTCAAGCTTCTCGGCAATCGCAAGGTAAAAATTCAGCCGCACACCCCTCCGCGTTCCAATAACATCGTAATCTTCAGTTTCAAAAAATGCTCCGGCGCCGCCGTAAATCGAAGTCTCTTCGTCCTGCACGACCCGCTCCCGAAGATTGGTACCCAAAAGGTTACGTGCTTTTAAATGCTTGAATTCATCAAACTCACTTTGCTCGAACGTCTCGATTGCAGTCGGCGTACGATCGAAAAACGTGTAACGCAAAATCCCCTGTAGATTGTTGGTGTCTTTAATGTTGAAGCTTTCACCGTAATTGTAGCTGGCGACCGCCATCACTTCGTCACGTGCACTTCGATCAATGTTCAGCGTCGTAATATTTGTGGTGAGCTTATCAGTATTACCCGACTGCCCTGTGAATTTGACTGAAGAGTTCCCGAAAAATCCGTTCCCCGTGTTCTGTTTGCGAATGGTCTCGACATTGATAAATGCGGCTGCCGAAAGTGAAAAGAAGGGCGCGATCAAAAGGAAAATGAAAAAATAATTCGAATTTGTGCGCAGAGGCGAGATCAACCGAACGTACTTACAGTTTGAACCTGTGAACGGCGAAAATGAGCGCAAATGGACTCCTGAAACTTTGGTGAGAATGAAACGCAATTCTTTCGGCACAATCTGAAAGGCGATAGAACCAAAGCTCATTCGCCATTCGTTCGCGATTCAATCGCGATTCGATACCGGCGCAGTCGCGATTCATTCGCAGTGACGGGCGCCCTTCATTCTTTACACAGACTCCAATATCATCGCAACTCCCATTCCGCCCGCGGTGCAGATCGAAATCAAAGCGCGTCGTGGAGAGCCCGCCTTCACTGAAGGTCGCTCACCGGACTCGCTGAGAAGTTTTGCTGCAGTCGCAAGAATTCGTGCACCCGTTGCCGCAAATGGGTGGCCAATTGCGATACTGCTTCCCACCACATTCAGTCGTGCGCGGTCAATTGAACCCCATGCTTGCGAGTTCAGATTCAGTTTGCAGTAAGATTCAGACTCCCAAGCCTTAAGCGTGCAGAGCACCTGACCCGCAAAAGCTTCGTGAATCTCGTAGAAATCGAAATCCTGAAGGGTCAGCTCATTTCGAATAAGAAGCTGACCCACGGCAATCGCCGGCGCCATCAAAAGCCCATCACCCGCAACAAAATCAACAGCCGAACTTTGCGCATCAACAACACGCGCTTGGGGAGTCCAACCTTTTTTCTGCATCGCTTCGTTTGAAGCCAACAGAACAGTCGCCGCGCCATCGGTTAGTGGGCTGCTGTTTCCGGCTGTCAGAGTGCCCGTGATCTTATCGAAGGCGGGCCGAAGCTTTGCTAATTTCTCGAGGGCAATATCGGGGCGAACAAGAAGATCTTTGGTCACCTCACCCTCCGCAAAAACGAGATCTTTGAAAAACCCTCGTTCATAACCTTTCACCGCGTTTTTGTGACTGATGTAGGCTAGCTCATCTTGAGCCTCGCGAGTGATGCCCCATTCCTTCACCATGAGTTCACAATGCGCACCCATCGAAAGCCCGGTTTTGGGCTCGGTCACAGTTGGGGGACTCGGCTTCAAAAAGCTCAATCGAAATTGCGTGAGCGCCTGAATCTTCTCCAGCGGCGTCTTCTTTTGCTCGACATCCATCAAAAAATTGCGGAGATCGCGCGAAATCTCAATTGGCAAATCACTGTTCGTGTCGACTCCACCCGCGATGCCGTCATCAATTTGACCAAGCGCAATTTTATCCGCAATCTCGATCGCGGCCTCGAGACTTGTGCCACATGCACGCTGGACATTGTAAGCCGGCGTATGCGGGTGCAAAGTTGCATCTAGTACGGCTTCACGGGCTAAATTCCAATCTGCCGAACCATTCATCAAGGCGCCGAGCGCGACGTCTCCCACGGGCGCGTCAACAATCGAATACTGATTTTTAAGGGCGCGGAGTGATGAGACTAAAAGATCTTTACGATTTAGATCTTTGTACACGGTCATACTTTTTGCAAATGGAGTTCGGGCTCCGCCGACCACAAACACATCACGGACTTTTTTCATCGTGCACTCCTTCGTTAAAATCGATTCAAGATTCTTTTGAGTTCAAGCCGATTCGTAACTTCCAAACTTAATTTTTAGACAAACTCCGAAACAGGAGCGAAGTGTTAATTCCGCCGAATCCAAAGCTATTGTTCATCACAACTTGTGGCGCTATCGACAAATCGCTCGTCACCGGCGACTTGAACACAAACTCCGGCGACGGGTTTTGTAGGTTGAGCGCCGGGGCCAAAAATTTACGCTCCATCATCAAGAGGCAAAAGATCGACTCAAGAGCTCCTGCGGCACCGCATGCATGCCCCGTCAGACTCTTCGTGCTCGACACATAAGTTTTGCTTGAGGCAGAGCCGAGAATTGTAGCCAATGCGCGCGCTTCAACTTGATCACCAAGGAGAGTGCTCGTCGCGTGCGCGTTTACATAATCAATTTCACTCACCTGGATACCCGCTTCTTGAATTGCTTCACTCATCGCCGTGCACGCACCGTCGCCGGTTGGCTCCGGCTCGGTCACGTGATAGCCGTCGGAAGCGACACCGTAACCGATCACCTCGCCGTAAATCTTTGCTCCCCTTAATTCGGCACTTTCAATCGACTCGAGAATAAAAGTCGCCGCACCTTCACCGATCACGAAACCATCTCTTGCTTGATCAAACGGCCGAGAAGCCTGAGCCGGTTTATCATTTTGACGTGAAAGGGCTCGAGCCGCGGCGAAGCCCGAAATTCCAAGTGGGGTGATTGGCGCCTCAGCCCCACCGGCAATCCAAATCTCTCGGCGACCGGCCTGAATTTCGCGATACGCCTGGCCGATCGCCTGGCTCCCACTTGCGCACGCTGAGCTGATCGCGAAGTTTGGACCCTTGCAGCCGTAACGAATACTCACCTGACCGCTTGCGAGATTCGCCAAAATCGAAGGAACAAAAAACGGACTTACTTTTCTCGGACCCGATTTTTCAAGCTCGACCGCATTTTCTTCAATGGATTGAAGGCCCCCAAGCCCAATACCCATAATTACGCCCGCTTGCTTCAAGCGCTCAGGAGTCAAACGTGAGTCATTTACTGCTTGATCAGTCGCGGCTAAACACATTTGAATGAAACGATCATTGCGGCGAGCTTCTTTTGGATCCATATAGTCATGCGGGTTGAACACCGCTTCGCCGCCGAAACGCACTGGGAGTGTCGAGGTGTCAAATCTTTCGATCGTGCGAATTCCGCTACGAGCCTGTCGGAGCGAAGATTCAATTTCGTCACGGGTATTGCCAATGGGAGAGATTGCTCCCATGCCTGTGATCACCACTCGATGAAGTGTGCGTGTTCGAAAAGATTTCGATTTTGAATCACTCATAATTTTTCCTGTTTCCCAGCTGCATGATGAAACGTGCTCACGATCGTACAACAAAAGGTTATCCTACCTTCAGGGAGGTTGACACGATCCTACTCAGACACCAAAGCACGCGCGTTGATTCTCGGATCAGTCATTGATCGCATCTGAAAGCCCGCTGGTCACACCAAAGTGTTTTGCATCTGGGTGATGAAAGACGATGGCCGAGACGCTAGCTTCAGGATCCATCATATAGCCGTCAGTGAGTTGCACTCCAATATCGCCTGGCTTCAAAAGGTCAAACAACAAGC
Source organism: Bdellovibrionales bacterium (assembly GCA_043758635.1). Classification (GTDB taxonomy): domain Bacteria; phylum Bdellovibrionota; class Bdellovibrionia; order Bdellovibrionales; family JAMPXM01; genus JAYVND01. The sequence continues at coordinate 713 of JAYVND010000466.1, read as the reverse complement.
TCTGATCTTCAAGCCGTGGGCAAGCTGGATATCCAAATGAATAACGTTTACCTCGGTATTTCGCCTGAAACCGATCCATCATGGTCACATCAGGTCCATCACCGATCCCCCAAAGTCGTCGCATGTGCGCGTGCAACCATTCGGCATAGGCTTCCGCCGTTTCAATTGCAAGCGCTTGGATAATGTGTGACTTTAAGAACTCTCCTCGCTCTTTGAAATCGGATGCAAATTCGCGCACGCCCTCACCGCAAGTCACGACAAACATACCTATCGCATCGTGCGGACCATCGTTTGTTGAGAGATAATCAGACAAGCAAAGTTGCTCACCCTGTCGTTGGCGAATAAAATCAAAGCTTGCAGAGAGCACCCTTCGTTCCTGATCTTCAAATAGCTGCACGGTCTCGCCACGCGACTGCGCATGAAAAAAACGATATTTCGCTTTTGGCTTGAGACGCCGAGCACGCGAACCATCAAATTCGCGCTTCACCTCTTCGACCTTTTCATAAATATTCAGAGAAGTTAGATCCTCGCCGCGCAGACGACGAGCAATCAAAGGGTCGTGAATCATTTTTGCGAAAAGTTTCGCAGATTTTGCTTTCACTCCCAGGTGACGCGTGTAGAGCATCAATGGATTGACGTACTTCCATATCTCGTTCAACGGCGTTTCGCTTAAGACATGCTCCTTAAAATCAGGCGGAAGAGGGTTTTGGCAA
>JAYVND010000465.1:0-4407 GCA_043758635.1 Bdellovibrionales bacterium | reverse complement strand
GCCAACTTCTCCAACTACACCATCTACCGGTGGGGGCGGGCATGACGGCGGCAGCTCTAACAACGGTGGAAACACTGGCGGCGGGCATGACGGCGGCGGCTCCAACAACGGTGGAAACACTGGCGGAGGGCATGACGGTTGCTGCTCCAACGGTGGTGGAAACAACGGCGGCGAACATCACGGCGGCGGTTCGAATACCAACCCTCCTGAAAAAAATCCTTGGCAAGAGCCTGGCAAAAACCCTTCGTCAAATCCAGGAACGGGTCATTCATGCCCACCGGCACCAGTAACTCCACCGGCTCCAGTTACACCAGTAGCTCCACCGGCTCCAGTTGCGCCAGTAGCTCCGCCAGTTTGCAGTGCGGTTGATATGAGCAAGCTTTCGACGCTCATGATCCAACGCTTCACTCGCACAATAACGGATGTGGCTTATAACTGTATCGATTCTTCAAATCCAACTCTGCAGCAAAACATGCCGACGGGTGACGGATCATTCCCTGAAGTTCGCTTCATGGACACTTGCGGAAATCGGTACTGCCAGATGCAGCTTGGTTTCGAATCGGGTCGAGTGATTGAGATTGGTCCGACCGGTGCGGCTATCATTGAATGTGTTCACTCAACTCCGCAGATGACCGGAAATAGCTGTGAAGGTGTAGTCGCCGCTTCCCCACTCATTACGCATGTTGCAACTTCGGTTGGTCAGACAGCTCTCGAGTGCGAAGATGCAGAAGTGCCGGCTTTCCAAGACAATATGCCGAGTGTTTTCCCTGCACGATTTGTTGACACTTGCGGAAAACGGTCTTGCCAGCTCCGCGGCTTCCGCGACGGTCGAGTGATCGAGTTCATTAACGACAGTGCGACTCTCGAGTGCTACCAAGATCCAGGTCATTTCTGGTTCGACGCAAAAGCTCAGATGTCTGATATCGCTCAGAACTGTATCGACTCTGCAAACCCGACAATCGACATGAACAGTCCAGGTGTAAACCAAGTTCGTTACATGACAACGTGTGGTGATCGCTACTGCCGCAACGTCCTCGGACAGCGCTCAGGTAAAGTGGTTGAGTATCTCAACGGCATTGCAACTCTGACATGCGTTGCTCGCTGATAGGCAAACGAAACAGACCAAAGAACTTGAAAACATAGATTCTAAAGTCGCGGCTCTTTCGAGCTGCGACTTTTTTTTGAGAAGGATTGGTGCTTTGAAGTTTCATTCTACAGAAGCATGGCGTAGAAGAATTCGTGGAAAATAAAAAATTAAGCACTAGTTTCCCAAATTCAATTCGCACACGGGGCCAAAGAAAAACACAAAATCCTTGCCCAGGCTGCCAAATGCATCTTGATCGTTGCTTCTGCGCGATGATTCCACGCCTAGATTTCAAAACTAAACTCAGTTTGATTGTTCATTACAAAGAGCTCAAAAGAACCACGAATACGGGCCAGCTTGCAGTGCGCGCACTTGTTAATAGCGAAATGCTCATTCGTGGCGAATTTACAAATGGAACCGCTCCACTTGATCTCACGCGGTGTCTTTCAGACAGGTATGAGGCGGTTCTGTTTTTCCCATCAGAATCTGCCATCGAACTGAACGAAGATTTTGTGAATAAACAAACTAAACCGATTCAGTTAATTGTACCGGACGGGAACTGGAGACAGGCGAGCAAGGTTGCAATACGCCATCAAGAGATTGCCCATCTGCCCCGGGTGATGATTCGCGAACCAAATCTCGAACAGCTCCATCTGAGAGCCGAAACGACAATCGAAGGAATGGCAACGCTTCAGGCCATTGCTCACGCATTTGGAGTCCTGGAGGGGCCTGAGGCTCGACAAGCATTGCTTGAGCTCTATCATCAAAAACTTCATCGAACGATTGAAGCACGCGGCATATCGTCACGCATTTAGCCGCGCGTTTTACCACGCATTCTAATTTGTATGCAGTTTGACTGAGATGTGCATTTTGCCGACACTTCAACCCAGATGTTGGTAGCGCCAAACATCGTTGCATTTTAAAATCGAAACAAATAATCCACGTCTGCGCCACTCAATCTTTTGAGGAGAATGCGATTCTCTTTCGTGAACACCAGTCTGCTGGCCGCTCGACTCAACTATCCGACTGAGTTGCGACTTAATAGTGGAATTCGGGGACCCAATCTTTTTTAGGAGGATTCGAAGATGTCACGCAATAACAATTGGAACCCAGAAGGCTTAAATCGCAATCATGAATATGCTGATTCTAACTCCCGCAGCAAGTCTGGATCTCGACTGCAAGGCGAGCACATGACCTATGCAAAAGAGCAATGTTACGGTTATGAATCTGATTCCCTGCCATCACCGCGAAATGAGATGCAGAGTCGTCACACACCATCTTACGAAGGCGAATTGAACCAGTTTGAGCGCGGCCGTAAAGCATCACGCGTTTATGATCGCGAATACACCGGGTACCGTTCGATCAAGGACGGCGGCGGGACAGGCTACGAACGCGAAAGTTGGAACACTCCGCAAAACGGCAATCGGCCCGTTGGTCATGGCTCCGATTATGGAAGCGCGCCGCGATCTGATGATGGAAGCAGTTGGCACTCTCGGTACACGTCGGGCCAGAATCGAGGCCAGAATCGCGGCCAGAATTTTGAACAAGATTTCGGTCAGCAAACCGGCGGGCCGCAAATGTTTGATGGACGCAATCAAGGATATCGAAACCCAGAAGCACAGTACCGCGCTTCGAGCGCAGCGGGTAAAGGTCCAAAAGGCTGGAAACGCACGGATGAGCGAATTCATGAAGATGTGTGTCAGATTCTTGAACATGATCATCTCGTAGATGCGACGGAGATTGAGGTCACTGTGAAAGACGGTATCGTTACATTGAGCGGTCATACGGAGACGCGACCAGTGAAACGGCGTGCCGAAGATCTCATCGAATCTGTTTCGGGCGTGCGTGATGTTCGCAATGAATTGGCCGTCGATCAGAGTTTCTTTCAACAAGCGAAAGAGTTTTTTTTAGGTGATTCGAGTGCCGAGAAGACAACCCTGAAAACTGGAACCGTGCCGAAGCATTGATCAAGCGAGAAGTGAGTGAGGGGCTTTTCAAAGGTTGCCGGAAAAGCCTATCGAGTAAAGTCTTAGTCATTAACTAAACCCATGACTTTAACTAAAATGCGTTTATCGCGCATTCCATCAAATTCGGCATAAAATATCTGCTGCCAAGTTCCGAAATCAAAACTTGCTCCTGTCACCGGCACGATAATTTGATGATTGGTGAGGTAACTCTTAAGGTGCGCATCGCCGTTGTCCTCACCTGTTTGATGATGTTCATAAGGCTTTCCAAATGGTGCCAAATTCTCGATCCACCGCGAGATGTCTTGAAGCAAACCACTTTCGGCATCGTTTATATAAACCCCTGCGGTGATGTGCATAGCCCCGATGTAACACATTCCATCGGCAACCTCTGACCGCTCCAAAACTTGTGCAACTAGGTCGGTGATATTGACAAGTCCATAACGCTTACTGATTTGTACGTGTATCTCCTCCGTCCAAGATCGCTGCGCGCCAATTTTGACATCGCCTCTCTTCTTGAAACCTTTAAATCCGGGACAATTGTTCGACGCGAGAAGCCAGTCTTTCTCAGTCAACATTTATTTTCCTTCTCATGGCTGTTTCGGGAATGACTGCTCCAGGAAGTTCGCACCCGAGTGAGCAAGAATCTTTTCCGCAGCCGAAACTAACTTTCATAATATTCCTCACACAAATGATGCTGGCTTGCCAACCAATAGAGCTACAACCATTCTATGATCATTCTATAATCATTCTGTGACCATTCTACATACTTTATAACTCGAGAATTTGCGAAGCGCGAATGTCGTTTTAAAAACAAGGAGCCTGACTGTGAGCGAATTGAAACCGCTGTCTCTCAAAACCCACGAACTCGAGCAGCATCTTGATCAATTCCACTATATGACGACGCTTGAGCGCGTAAATCTTTTCAATAATCTGCCGCGCGCGAAAGCCGAAGATTTATTTTTAAATCTGTCGACGAGTCGACAGTTTGAACTACTTTGCCTTCTTTCAGAGGCGGATCGCCGCTCATGGATTCGATTGATGGAGCCAGATGATGCAGCGGATTTGATTCAGCAATTCACGCCCCCGGATCGACCGGCCTTGATCGCGTTGCTTGATCACGATACGCAAAGTGATGTTCGCGCTCTGTTGGCATTCGAAGAAGACGAAGCAGGGGGCTTGATGAACTCGCGCTTTCTCCGTCTTCGTCCCGATATCGAGATTGATGTTGCGATTCGTTACCTTCGCGCTCAGACTCGCTGTTGACTCACAAATTGTTCCATACGGAATTTAGCGAGATAATCTAACACTTGAGTCGCCGAGTCTCGATTGAATAAACCTGGTTACTACTATGCTTTG
>JAYVND010000464.1:0-4423 GCA_043758635.1 Bdellovibrionales bacterium | reverse complement strand
CATAAGATTTGTCACTGCGATCAATCCTTTTCTCGGGTGATAGAAAGGATCGGCGAGACTCTCAAAGCGCGCTAAAAATAGCCTCCATTCGTAGCTCTAATTCATTGATCGCTCGTCAGGAATTGAGGCGTGCATTTGATGGCGATTGGCCTGAGAGGGTGGAAGTAAAATGCGCTCTATTTTTCGCACGACACTTTTTGATTTCAAGTGGATTTCCGCCAAACGAAAACAAGCAAATGCCCCATCAAAATTGATGATCGTGCTTCACGGTCGCGGCGACAGTTTCAATGCTTTTTTAGATGTTCAGAATGAACTCGAAATGCCCGAAATGAATTTCCTTGTACTGAACGCCCCTCGTAAATTTGAAGGCGGCTACAGCTGGTATCGCTCCGAACCGCACCATGCGGAGAGCGTTTGTGAAGTTCGTTCGAAGCTCTTTGAGCTCGTCACCCAGCTCAATGCACACGGGTTTTCGAGCGAAACTATTTTTTGGATGGGGCACTCCCAAGGCTGTTTGATCGCGTGTGATCTAGTTTTAAATCATCCCGACCGATTCGGCGGCTTGATCGGTGTGAGCGGCTATCTTTGGTTTTTTCGCGGCTGGAAAAAGAAATTGGTCGAATCCGGGGCCTTTGGAACTCCATGGCTGATCACACACGGCATTCATGACCGCGTGATTTGCCCGCGTGAAATTCGCGAAGACATTGCCGCTCTCGTTGAGAGTGACGTGCCAGTCCTCTACCGAGAATTCCGCAAAGGCCATGACTTTGACTTCACTCACGAGGTCCCCTACATCGTTGAGTGGTTAAAAACTCGTCACCTCGAAGCGACAACCTTGCACTCGTAATTCCACTATGGTTGTCTTGATGCACGAATGAGAAATTGGCAGAGGCCGGTGAACTTGAAATGGGTCGATCGACTATTTTGGTTTCCGGACGACGCCGATCGCATCTCGCTTCAAGGAGTTATCATGTCATGCAGAATCTTCTCGACACTCGCGTTTGCGATCATTGCGACTACGCTCACGGCTTGCACCACGTCTCCAACAGTTAAGACAGCCCCTGAACGTGGGAATGAAGAGTTTAAGTCCTGGATGCCAGTTGCGGATCGCTCATCGCTGGGAACGGGACAAGTTCTTCTGGCCTACCAGCTGATTGATCCTGCGCACGAAGTTCCAACCGATGGCTGTCGCCTGCGAGTTGAAAACACCAAAACGTCGAAAAGCGTTTTTTTAACACTGAAGCCGAACGAGGCAGGTTCGGTCACGGCACTTGAGCCTGGAAATTACGTCACTCGTCGCCTGGGGTGCGGCTTGGCTTCGGTTTGGACCGTCGAAGACCTGTTTGCAAAAGGCTTCAATGTCGAAGCAGGACAGGTCAGCTACATCGGGAAGTTGATTTTCACCTTCAACCAAAACAAAGATCTTGAGCTGATTAAAAAAGCATCACGCGTGGACTCAAGCGATTCGTTGGTGGCGCTTTTGGGCGGCGTTGTTAAAGGTGCCGACGATTTTATTATCTCTGGCTTTACGAATAAGCCAGTTACCAGGGATATGCTTTCAGGTGAGCGACTGGAAGGTTTCGACGTTCGTGCTCTCGGGCTCCAGGAGCAACGCGTGGGCCTTCTCACGCCACTTCTAAGCCAACTCAAAGACTGCAGTCAGATCGCCGGTAAAGCCGATCCGCTTCGGATTGGTAAACTAGATTATGTCGGAATTTTTCAAGGTGGGCGCTTTCAAATGATCCGCGACCGTGTTGACACGAATGCTCTCAGCGATGACTTCCGCTTGTGCGTTGAATCGAGCTTACAGAGATTCAGCTTTAAAAATTCAAAAGGCGAAGTGCGAATTCGCGTCCGCTATTGATTTTAAAGATTTCCACCAATAGGCTCTCAAGCCATGCTGGAACATAGTTTTATCCATTTAAAAGGTGTCGGGCCGCAGACTGAAGAGCGGCTCTGGAACTCAGGAATTTGCACCTGGGATGCGCTTGCCGAAAATGGCCACGAGTATTTCGGTGCCAAAAAAATCTCCCAAGTTTTAATGGAGCTCGAAGAGTCTCGGGCGGCGCTTGATGCAAATGAGCTTACCTATTTCCAATCGCGTTTGAAATCGGCCGAAATGTGGCGCCTCCTACCACTCGTTGAGGGAGAAATCGCCTATCTTGATATCGAGACCACGGGACTCGGATTTCCTCCGGAAATTCATTCCACGACGATCGCCGTTTACTTTAGAGGCGAGCTTTTTGTTGAGCACGAACCATCGCGTAAACTCGATTTATTGAAGCGCCTCGACACTGAGGCTAAAATGTTTGTGACCTTCAATGGTCTGAGTTTTGATTTGCCGTTTCTTCGACGCGAAACAGGCCTGCAACTTTCGCAGGCGCATTTAGATCTGCGCGTTTGGCTGCGCCGTCATGGATTCACGGGGGGGCTTAAGAAAATCCAGTCGAGCCTTCCGCAGATCCATCAACGTGCAAGCCAAGATATCGACGGCTTTGATGCCGTACGACTTTGGCGCATGCATAAAAAAGGCATACCGAAAGCGCTTGAGACTCTCATGACCTACAATGCCGAAGATACGATCGTGCTGGAAGCATTGGTGCATCTGGCGTACGAGATGGAAATCGCAGCCAAAACTTTTTTACCTCTTAAATCCAATCCAAGACCGGTGATGCCCACGATTCAAACGCAAGTCGACGATTACGTCTACGATCTCTTGCGTGGACGTGAAAGCTGGGATGTCCCGGCCGAGTGGTGAGCTGACTTATCGGGCTAAATGCCGCCAAAAATCTCGCCGCACATAAGTGCGCGGGTCTCAGGAATCACGTTCGGGAAATCGCGAGCGACATACGCTCTCACAAATTTTGCGTACAGTGTAAAATCGAGTCCAGTCTCGGTCACGTATCGGTAGAAAGCCGCCATTTTAGCTTTCTCGCTCATCAATGTTTCAGGCAGCGCGATCGCAACTGGTCCATGCGACTCAAGATATTTAAGTCGTGCGTCAATGAGTTCGGCGAGAATAACAAAATCTTCCGCCGAGCTTTGCCCACGCATCGAACGCAATTCAAAGGTTTGCGACGAGAGGTCAAAAGATTTGTTACCGACGCGATTCAGATTGAGTGCCTGATATTTCGTCGAAGGGTCTGTCGCTTGCGGTGTGAAATCGTAAACTTCATTGCGCATCCGTCGTGCGAATGAGTTTGCAGAACGAATGCGGCGGGCGTCTACATCGGCGACGATCGCTCTAAAGCGCGCTTTTTCTACTTCTGGAAGCTGGAAAAGCGCAGGCGCATTTAATGTGTCTTGAGTGAATATCCCGGTTGCAAGTTCCCCGTGATTTGAAAAGTCGACGGCAAAATTTCGCAGCTTTTTCAAGGCGCCTTCGCCACGGCCGAGGGCCGAAGTGAGTCCGACGTGCATATGACTTCCGGCCCAACTTTGTCCCATAATCTGACTTGCCGGTTGAAGCTCAACGGATTGCGCGGTATCGAAAATATCGCGCTGAATTCTGCCTTGGAGTTTTTGAAGTTGTTCGACTGTTGATGGTTTGGTCTGGATTTCTACGACTGCTGGATCAGTTGCAATGTTGAAGTACCAGCCGTCAGGATAAGTGACACGGTAAGTTGTCACACCATAGTGATTGGTTTCAGAAACGATTCGGCACTCGCTGCAACTGGTGCGAACCTGGGCCATCATTCGATCGCGTCCCGTTTCACTTGCCGTGCTATTCACATAATTGCTGTCGGCAGCTTGAGCGATCGTGTGATTGGTAAAATTGAATTCCGCACCGAATGTCGCCTGCGCCAAGCTGATTGAGGGAACTGCCATTGAGACAACGAGGCTGATTCCGTAAATGGACGGGCCAGAAAAAAGCAGGCGCGAGAATTTTGTCATCACAGCGACACTCCAATTGAAAGGCGGGGGAGAATTCACAAAATAAAAATTTCGCCGAAAATTTCGCTAAAAATTTCGTAAAAAATTTTGATTGGCCCCTGCTACATTTTAGGCTCGTCGGTGTCGAAAGAATCGACACCTGAACCACTTCGAGATCAGCCACAAGCTTTCACGCCCTGGTCAATTTCGACAAATCAAAGAGTGTGCAATCTTGAGACCCAGTTACCCAGGGCTCATTTTTGAAGGCTCAACCAGCTATAAGCCAGTCTTCAAGGCTCAATCGCAGAAAGGATCTGCGGTCGCGCCCTTTGAAAGTAAACACTTGTTGTTTTTTCCGCGCTCGACCGCATCTTTGAGAGTTTTCTCGAGATCGACGGCACCCTGAGCCGGCTCATTTTTGAGATCATTCATCAATGCCGACATTGCGATGCCGCGGCCGCCTGACCCGCCAAGTGGCGTCGTTGTTTTAAACATGTCTTCGACAAGTTGGCTTGGTGTGAATTCAGGAAGGTCGTAAATGGCTTGCGGC
>JAYVND010000463.1:0-4425 GCA_043758635.1 Bdellovibrionales bacterium | reverse complement strand
TGGAGGGAGTGGATCCGACAAGACTTTCTTCTCCTCTGGAGAAACTTTAATGTAAAACTGGCTCGCGGTCTGAGCCGGCGGAGTCGCGGTCGTGCTCGGTTTATTCAGCTTGCACGTCTCCCTCTGTCCAACTCCAGTAAGATCACAATTGAGTGAATTGTTCTCGCTTGTGCATTCGATTGATCCCACTGGACCCTGCAAATACAGACGCCCATCGAAAAATGAGGATGCCCCGGACGAGAAGTGAAACGTTTGGCAATAGGCCGATGCCGATTTTTGAAGTGGATCACTTCCGCAAATATTTTTGTCCGCATAACCCAATCGGGCAGTGATCATATAATTTGCGAGAGCATTATCTGGTTGATCAATCCCGAGCCCGCGACCCGTCTCGATTTGCAGACTGGCATTACGTGCGCCACAACGACCTCTATATTCACCCTTCAATGTCGACTGGTAGCGAAAGCTGGATGCTGTCTGTGCAAACGCACTTGGATCGAATCCGTCAGCCTCCATCACGACTCTTAGAACACCTTTAGTCTGAGTAGGTCGGTAAACAACAGGGCCCTCAATGATCGTCTCTGATTCGGTATTCGTCACCTTAAGCGTTCCCGTCAATTCGTTTGCCGGATCATCGAGCTGAAGAATATTTTGCTCAAAATTGAACTGAGGACTGTAAAAGTGGTAGGCGACGTACTCAGAGGATACATATCCACCGAAGCTCAATCGAACCGTAATGTTCAGCTTAGGAAAAATCGCCGGATCATCAATTTGAGTGTTGTAGGCGTCAAGTGCCACCGCGATTTGCGCATGGCTCCCCTCCATCTGCACAGTGCCGAAGTAAGTACCTGCAGTCAGTTGAGCGGCCGAAACAGGAGTTACAAAAAACATAACTGCGACTAAAAACGCAACCGATCCGAGTTGACTCAGTTTCTTTGAAGATAGAAGCAGATTCAGAATATTCGCTGTTTGGCATAAGACTGTATTCATTTCCATCCTAACAGAGGCAAAATTAAACGTTCTATCCAGCAGATCACGCTACGAATTTATTCCTACAGCTGTTGCCGGCTTTCGACGGCTATTGACGAGTATACCCCTGCGGGGTAGAGGTATACTTCGTTAGTTGTAAAGTCAATGGCCAGAAAGTTGGGAGCGTGGGATGACAGGTAAATCTTCGAAAGTGTCAAAAGGGGTCAGAAAAAGAATTCCGAAAACTACCGGTTTGTCAGAGTCGGTTCATCCGGACCACGCCGCAACCATCTCACGACTAAAAAAAGTTCGTGGTCAGATAGACGGGGTCGAAAAAATGATTGTTGATCGACGCTATTGCCCCGATATCATGAATCAGTTACGAGCAGCAGCGTCTGCAATCAGGGCTGTGGAATCGCAGGTTCTAAGTCGGCATTTACGCCACTGCGTTACAGAGGCCATACAATCGCAGGATGCATACGCAGCCGACGCAAAGATTGCCGAGATCTTAGCACTTTTCCAAAGGTAACTTCAGATACGGCGGCTACCAATTCAGAAGAGACGCTCCTCAGTTCCAAAAGGAATAACAGCTTCGACAATTTGGCCTCTAGGTGCGGAATCACTCACTATCAACAAGCTGATTTTTATTTAAACTGCTCGGCCTTGTAAGAACTAGGGCGCCTCATTTCTTAAGGGTTAATTAAAACAAAAACGGCAGCCATTACGGCTTTTGCAAATTAATAATGCGAGCAGGAAAGCGCTGGGGCCAACATGAACCACAAGCACGATCATTCGAAGAGTCACGATGAGTCTGGTCATCCTGAAGTTCCAGCACGCAGCTGTTGCGCTACGAACGACAAATTACCACCAGAGAACCTGGTAACCGACCCCGTTTGCGGCATGAAGGTCAACGCACTCAGCGCAAAAGGTGGAAAGAGTACATTCAAAAATCAGGATTATTTCTTCTGCAATCCGAAGTGCAAAACAAAGTTTGATGCCGATCCCGCCATTTATCTCCGTAAAGGTTCACGACTTGATCAGGTACGTGCAGATGATAAAAAGAAAATGTACACATGCCCAATGCACCCGGAGGTTCGACAAATAGGTCCCGGCAGCTGCCCGATGTGCGGGATGGCGCTGGAAGCCGAAGAAGTTTCGTTGCAAGATGAGGAAAATCCAGAACTCGTCGATTTTACGCACAGGCTTAAGGTCAGCTCCTCGCTTGCTATTCCCCTTTTGATACTTGCGATGTCAGATATTATTCCGGGACGCCCCGTCCAACATGCACTCTCACATTGGCAGGATGCGGGTCTTCAATTTTTACTCGCAACCCCAGTTGCGCTTTGGGCTGGCTTTCCGTTCTTTCAGCGTGGGTGGGATTCTCTGAAGTCCCGGCATCTAAACATGTTCACTCTCGTGGCGCTCGGGACAGGTGTTGCTTACGCGTTTAGTGTGGTCGCAACTTTCTTTCCAGGACAATTCCCGGAGAGTCTGAGAGTTCACGAAGGCATGGTGCCGCTTTACTATGAAGCTGCAGCAGTTATCATCACCTTAGTTTTACTTGGCCAAGTCTTAGAACTCCGGGCCCGCAGTCAGACAGGGAGTGCTATACGGGCTCTGCTAAGGCTAGCGCCCAAGACAGCCAGACGAGTCCTGCCTGGCGGGTCGGATGACGATGTTCCGGTAGAATCGATCCGACTTGGAGATTTTTTAAGAGTGCGCCCTGGCGAAAAAGTCCCGGTCGATGGCGAATTGACTGAAGGACAAAGCACAGTTGATGAATCGATGATCACTGGTGAGCCAATCCCGGTGCAAAAGGAAATCGGAAGCAAAATCACTGGCGCGACCGTTAACACGACGGGATCTTTTGTCATGCGAGCCACAAGAATTGGTGCCGACACTCTTCTCTCACAGATTGTAAAGATGGTCAGCCAAGCTCAACGCAGCCGAGCACCCATTCAAAAGCTTGCCGACACCGTAGCTGCCTATTTTGTACCCGCAGTCGTTCTTGTAGCGATTGCGACCGCACTCATTTGGTATTTCTTGGGGCCGGATCCAAAACTCACTCACGCGATCGTTAACGCCGTTGCCGTTCTCATTATTGCATGCCCCTGCGCACTTGGCTTGGCAACGCCAATGGCGATCATGGTCGGAACCGGCAAAGGCGCAACACATGGAGTCCTAGTTAAGAACGCCGAGTCTCTCGAGCGGCTGGCGAAAATTACGACTCTCTTCGTGGATAAAACTGGAACTTTGACAGAAGGAAAGCCAAAACTCTCTTTCGTGCAAGCTGTCAATGGTTTCACCGAGAGCGATGTCCTCGGATTGACCGCAGCACTTGAGACTTCTAGCGAGCATCCGCTTGCTGGTGCAATCATCGCAGGCGCGAAGGATAGATCTCTTCAGCTCTCAAATGTTTCACACTTTACGTCTGTCACGGGAATGGGAGTGACGGGAATCGTGAATGGCAAAAAAGTTATTGCAGGCAATGCAAAGCTTTTAGATTCGAATGGTATCTCGTCAGGCGAACTTTCAAAGATTGCCGATAACCTCCAGGCAAAAGGCCATGGAGCGATGTTGGTCGCGATTGATGGCAGGGCGGCGGGCGTGATCGCGGTCCATGACCCAATAAAATCAACATCGAAAAGCGTCATCCAATATTTCCAAATGTTAGGAATCGAAGTTGTCATGTTGACCGGCGATAATAGACTTACGGCCGAAGTTGTTGCACGCGAGCTTGGCATTGAACAATTCGAGGCCGAAGTTTTACCCGGCCAAAAACTAGATGCAGTTCGCAAACTTCAAACCCAAGGTAAGCGAGTAGCAATGGCCGGAGATGGAATTAACGATGCGCCCGCGTTAGCTGGTGCAGACGTGGGGATTGCGATGGGCACCGGGACAGATGTTGCGATCGAGAGCGCGGGAATCACGCTTGTAAAAGGAGATTTGATCGGCATCGAACGCGCGCACAAATTAAGTCAAGCAACGATGAAGAACATAAAACAAAACCTGGTGTTCGCGTTTGGCTACAATGCACTCGGTGTACCGGTCGCTGCAGGACTTCTTTATCCCATCTTTGGATTATTGCTAAGTCCAATGCTTGCAAGTTTGGCAATGAGTTTGAGCTCCGTATCTGTGATTGGAAATTCGCTCAGACTGCGGACTTTAAAACTCTGAGATATAACTCCTGATATTCTTAGACAACGTCGTCTGACTCAAGAGGGCAGCCCCACTTCCCGCTCTCTATTTGTATCGTGGAGTGGTGTATTGAGAAGCGGTGTTCCAGTTGATGGGCCACCGCTTTTAAGAATAGATCCCCCGGGTGGCCATCAGACATTTTCAGATGCACCGTGAGTGCAATCTCAGTCGTACTCATTCCCCAGATATGGAGATCGTGGACGGATGCAACGCCTGTAAGCGAGCGAAGATAAGAAATAACTTTTTCTGGTTGAACGCAGG
>JAYVND010000462.1:0-4427 GCA_043758635.1 Bdellovibrionales bacterium | reverse complement strand
TCAACCAACCAAATCACCCGATCAACCATACGAGCCATTTGATAAAACCGCAGAATGCCCTCATATTTCTGAACGTTCTTAATTGAAAGTTCCACTTCGTAGGCAATCGTCCAAGACCGCTTATGCCCAAGGATTTTTGAGTACCCGTCCGGACGGTGATCAGTTCCGCGTGGCACCCAGTCCGGGTAATTGCTCACATCACGCCTGCGTAAGTTCTGTTCGGTGAAGAAGGTGGCATTCTTCAATTGGTGCTTTGACCATTCTCCGAGTTGAAAAGCCTGAACGAGTCTATCGTGGCGGTGATTTTCAGATCGGAAGCCATCTTCTTTAAGTTCGCCTAAGTGAGCTTTGATCGCGTGAAAGCCAGCTTCACTCAAACACCAGACGTAGAATCTGTCGGTGAATTCGTAATCGCATTCCAGAAATCCATTTTTTTCGAGTCGATCTAAAATTTTATAAGTTGAATAGGGTGAGGCGTTTTGATTGATGGCCTCGTGGATAGATGACGTGGATGCAATTTTCCAGTCCCAAATGTATTTCATGATTTGAAGATCGCGCGGAGTGATTTGCACGGATGGACCTCGGCGGCCCCTGGGCTTTGGAATTCGTCTCGGTGGTTTCTCAAAAATCATCGAGACCTCTTTCGGGTTTAAGTTATTCGAAGAGATACGTTTGTACCTCCGTCGTTTTAGGGCCATATTTCCAGACAGCGCGTCCCTTGATTTCCGGATCAAGATCGAAAGCACGCTTGGTTCCTAGGGCGGACACACTGCTTGCGGTTGAGTTCATTGGAAAACAAAGTACAGCCGGAAGATTCGCCTTCACGGTTTGATCGAAGCTCTGAGCATCTGGCTTCTGGGTTGCCACGATTAAGTGAATCCCGGCAGCCCGGCCTTGGCGAGCAATTCGGTTGACGGCATCACGCGCCCTCACCAAATCTTCTCTAGCAAGCGAAGGGTCCCTGACGTAGAGCTGAGCGATTTCATCAACCACAATGTAGGTGCGCTTTAGAATATCCTTTGGCCGCTCAATTCCGTCGTTGTCCAATCCGGCATTTGGTTTTACAGCTAGCCGCTTGACCAGATAATCATCAAGATTTGCCGCGCCAGATTTAGCAATTTCCACAAGACGACCTTCAATTTTATCGCCGAGCTCTCCTAAAAATTTCGTACACGCCCTTGGTCCTTCATGACTATGAAAGTTCGAGTGGTGATCACCTAGTTTTTCTTTGAGAGATGCGAGCTCCATTCCACCTTTGAAGTCGAGGTAGAAAACATCAGCCTCTGGGTTATTCGTGACAAGCACCATGCTAATCAACTTCTCAAAATTGGATTTTCCACCCCCCGTTTGGCCTGCAACGAGAAGATGCGCGATGTCTTTGAGATTTACTTTAATCGGCCCCTCGTAAGAAACTCCAATAGGAATTTCGCCATTTTTGAAAGCTTCTAGATTCTCGATCGATGAACGGGTAGAGAGTGGTGCGGTGGCGTAGAGAATGTTGATGCGACCCTTATCACCTTGCTCTTCTCGCATTTTAACGATCGAGATGTTGAGGGTGGATTCAAGCGCTCCCTTTTTCTCAATAAAGCTCTGAAGCGGTATGCCTTGGGTGTAGAGTCTTAAAGACCGGACGTGGTCATCGATTGGGGTGTCATCAATAAAGGCCGGCAACCGGTTGTGAGCTTTCAGGCTGCAATAGAGAAATGCATCCCGTAGTCTGTGGAGAAGCCTCGTTCTATCAAATGCTCTCTTGCCAGCCCAGATAAGCCATCCGCTTAAGAGTCCGGTATAAACTGCGATTTCGCGTGCTTTGTAGGATAATGCTAATTTCTGAAATCCCATGAGCGATGTTAAGAGAAGATCGCATCTTGTCACGAATACCACGGCAACTGCGATCCCTGGATAGACGTATCTGTTTAAATCCACGCGATCATGTTTGATGCCATTAAAGAGTTCGCACGAGCCAATCCAGACGAAGTTGGCGCCGCTCATAAGAACTTTTTCCCAGTAGCCAGGTGGTTTTGTATTGTCCATGTCACTCCTCTTCATAATTAGATTTAGCTTTTGGCTCGTCAGTCATGATGATAATATTTGTTCCGGATTTCACTTCGATAACGTTGGGCGATTTCTTCATCTCATCTAGGTAAATTTGGCTTTGATCGAGAGATGCCTTGGAGGCGCCAGCGAGCGCTCCGTCGCGAAGTGTGGGTCTTCGACTGTTAAAAAAACTTCCGCTTGTATCTTGCAAACCTGCCGCCATCCCGCCAACGAGTCCGAACGCAACCGCACCGGCCATCTTTTTTGTTTTCGCTCCAACGATGGCTCCTTTCAGTCCTAAGATCTGATCAGATAAGTCTAAGGCTTGAGCCCGAATCGGAAAGCTTTCACCGGTCGGGAAGATCACCTTCGTGAATTCGACAAAGAGTCTGGCGTCGCCGGATTTTCCTTTACCAAAAAAGACGGTCCGCTCCGGCAGAACTGGCTCGCCGTCGACCAGGAGTGGGCTCGTCAAGACTGCTTTGACAATTCCGTCGGTCGCGCCGCTTGTAAGAATCGCCTTCATCTCCGATCCTATGGGCAATTGACCGATAGACCGTAGACTCACCACACGTATTTTGCCAAAGAGAGAGGCCATCACTTTCGGTCTTGGAATCAGATTGGTGAGATCTTTCTCGGTCATGAGTTTCGGATTTATCGACGGATCCTGATGTTCAAAACTCGGAGTGGCGAGACCCTTTTCATTCTCAGACTTTTGAGGGGGCTTTCTTGAAAAAAACATCGCGCACGCGATCACAGAAACAATTGCCAATGTTCCAACAAGTGAAGCTCTCTTGCCGTGCCGACCAAAATCTCCGTTAGCCGCCGCTATGTACGCATTTCTTCCAAGGGAGGAAGTTTCGGCGTCTGCGCGGATTTCAACGCTTGGCACATCCTCATTCATGAAATTTTACCTCGTACTGGGAGTCTTTTGAGTCTTGAACAACGAGTACGTCATCTCCCTGATTTTTGACCGTCACGAGATCAAACATACAGCGACGGTCTTCGAGGTAGACGACAGCGTTTGTGTGACCTTGAGCTTTGATTGCCATGATGACCAGATCATTTTTAATTTGCTTAAAATCAAATGCCTGACTTCCGGGTACGACATCCTTTGGTTTGAAAGGGAAATTCAAAATTGTGACCCGCCCGAGTGCCACTCTTACGACTCTTGGCCGCTTGTCGTCGCATGGAATCGACTTTGCTTTATCGAACGCTCGCGCCACTTCGACCGCCGTTAAAACTGATAAAAGAAAACCGACTATTTTAACGGTCATCGTGATGACTCCTTTTGTTGGATTGGATCAGCCAGGGACAAAAGCAGCCCATAAGGATTTAATTCGTTTGGTGAAACCTCTTCAAAAGTAACGCGGACTTTTGCTCTCAATGCGGAACGAACTTCGCCGATCGCAATGACCCGGTCGAGATTCACCAGAATTTGGTCTTGCTCAAATTTCACCTCTCGAACTACAACAACTTGAGACATTCCGCGCGCTTTCATATCAGTCTGCTCTGTTTGTCGAAGCAGCAATTGTCTGGAATTTAAGAAAAGTTCGGGGTTGATAGTTTCAGTATCAAAGCGTGCTTTGATCATAAGCCCTACGGCTTCTCGTTGATCGGGAGCGGACCTCGCAAACGTGGTCTGGCGCATGATTTCTAAACCGTGACTTGTTCTCTCTACAACAATCGGCGGCCGATCAGAGAGATAATAGAGGACTCCCAGTAAAGTAAACGTAATGAGGGAAGATGAAAGCGCTAAGATCTTTAAATAATGATTCTCGCGAGTGAGCCCCTCGAACGCTGTCGACAGCTTCATAAATTACTCCCTAGTTGAATTGATTATTTTTGTTGCTCAGAAACGAGATTTTTTCGGGTTATTGATTCGTCGCTGCGGGTGAGCAGAGCTTTGATCTTCTTCGCCCTTGAGACGGCTCCAAACCCCCCGGCGACCTTTTTGAAATCCGCTAGCCGTCTTTGCAATCGCGCCTGATGGAGTGAGGGCGACCGCGCCGAGAACCAAGGCTCCCATGCTAGATCCGACTCCAGCCACACCTCCTTTCATCAGCGCTCTCACGACGAGCGGCATAAGTAAGACTGAGAACGCGAGCATCAAATTCAATATGATCGCCGTTAGAAAATCGACGTCGTATTTTGGTGAGTTGATTTCAGATAGCGCGAAACTCCAGAGAAGTGCCGCAAGCACGGCCCACGAGATTTTCCACAGGCACACCTCCACAAGCGACTGGAACAATCCCCTGGTTGCTCCCGATAACGACGGAAGCGTAAATGCAGCAATCAACACGGGAGAAAACACGTAGAGCAGTGTCCAGGTCAGCAAATAAATGCTGTCCGCGATGTAAACCGAGACGTAAACCAAAAAGAAAGTCAAA
>JAYVND010000461.1:0-4429 GCA_043758635.1 Bdellovibrionales bacterium | reverse complement strand
CTGGATGTCGAAGCTTATTTTTCGAGTTCGATTGATGGCAGCGATGGCAACCGTGAATTCTTTGTGCTGGCATCTGAACATCAATCGCGTGCGCAAATTAAATTAATTTAGAGGTTTAAGATGAAATCTGTTTTGCGAAACTCAACACCCATGAATGGTCTTGCGGGACTTGCACTTGCGGTCGCGGCTCTCACTTTAGCAAGTTGCCAGGGACTTCAGACTCGCGGCGAGTCGACTCAGAGCACGGCTCCCACTCGCACGTCACATCCGACGCAGGCGCCAGTGCCAACGGTTCAAGCCACGCCTTCGGCAGCGATTCCTTCGACCCCGATGAGTCCAGTTGGGAGCCCAACGAGCAATGCAGGCGGTAATGTACCGGTGGCTCCGGTCGCTCCGACTTTTCTAAATAAAGAACTTCCCAAAGTTGGCGTGATTCTCGGAGCTGGCGGAATGAAGGCTTACGCGCATCTTGGTGTGCTCCGTGAGTTTCAGCGCGCGCGAATTCCAATTCACGCTGTGATCGGAATGGAGTGGGGCGCCGTGATTGGCGGACTTTATGCTGGCCAAGGGCAAATCAATGATGCGGAGTGGAAGGCGTTCAAGCTTCGCGCCGATGAACTTCCGAGCCATGGCTTTTTAAGCTCGCGTATGAAGCCAGCATCTATTGCTTCGCTCAAAGATTTTTTCAGCGACACGTTTGCCGGCAACACAATGGAGCGAGCAAAAGTACCGTTCGCCTGCATTGGGTACTCATCACGCAACGATCGGATCTCGATTCTTGAGCATGGAGGCTTTCGCGACGCAATGAATCACTGTGTGCCCTATCCACCAATGTTCACGGACAATGGCGGAATGTATGCAGAGCCGTTTGCGATAAGCGAAGCCGCGGCGTGGTTGCGTGCGCACGGCGCGAACGTCGTGGTTCTTGTCAACGTTATGGGTCAAGGTGAAATTTTCCAGTCGAATCTGTTGGGTGAGCAAGCAAGCGAAAATCTTCTGTGGAACGAGATTCGTCGATCGATGCTTGCGTCCAAGGCGCCTACTGTCAACTGGGTGATCAATGTCAACACCAGCGGTCACCCGATCACAGATGCGGAAGGGCGGCGCGCGATCATGGAAACGGGCACCAAGGCCGCGATTGAAGTCGTCAACAAGATGACTTCGCTATACGGATTTTGAAATTAATTTTTTGAATTGTACTGAATTCTACGGGCTTGAGCTGGTTAGAGCCGGTTTGTTCTGAGTGGAAATGAAAGGTGCGTCTGATGCGTCGACCAACAATGGATATGAGTGTTTTTAAAGAGCGTCGTCAAAAATTGGGCGCGTTGACAGAGGGAGCTGCAGTTGTTTTGCATTCGCAGCCCGAATATGTCCGCAATAACGATGTTGGCTATCCTTACCGCCAAGACACCAACTTTTTTTACTTAACAGGTTTTGAAGAGCCCCAATCAATTTTGGTTTTCCGCGCGGGCCAGACTCCGGAGACAACTCTCTTCGTTCGTGCCAAAGATGTGGAGCGCGAGACTTGGGATGGCTTTCGCTATGGTCCCGAGGCGACTAAAGCTGAGTTCAAAATCGACGATGTGCAGTTGATCAAAGAATTTGATCGCATGATCGTTGATCTTTTGAAAACAGTGGACCGTGTTTACTACCCGATGAATCAGATTCCCGAGTTTGATACTCAGATGCGTGAGATTTTGGGGCGCGTGAAACAGGCACATGGGCGCGCGGGTTACGGTCATCTTGCTGTTTACGATTCCCGTGAAGTTATCGGTGAACTACGGATTCAAAAATCAAAACATGATATTGCAACCATGCGCAAAGCTTGTGAGCTTTCGGCGCAGGGTCATATCGAAGCAATGCGTGCAACGAAACCAGGCGTAAATGAGCGCATGCTCCAGGGCTTGCTCTTCGCAAGTTTTTTGCGACAGGGAGCTGCGCGCGAAGGTTATGGCTCTATCGTCGGTTCGGGCGACAATGCAACCACGCTCCACTATGTATTTAATGACCAAGAGTGCAAGGACGGCGACCTCGTTTTGATCGACGCCGGTGGCGAGTTTGAATATTACACGGGCGATATCACTCGTACGTACCCCGTAAATGGAAAATTCACGGATGTGCAAAAGCGCGTTTACCAAGGTGTGCTAGACGTGAATAAAAAAATCATCGCGATGGTAAAGCCGGGTATTTTATTCCGCTCTCTTCAAGAAGCTACGGTGGAGATGCTCACCGATATGATGATCGAATTGAAGCTTTTGAATGGAACTCGCAAACAGCTCATAGACAATTTGGCATATAAAAAATATTACCCGCACGGTGTGAGCCACTGGCTAGGAATGGATGTTCACGATGCGGGACTTCATATCTTAAACGGTGAGCCACGCCAGCTCGAGGCAGGAATGGCGTTCACCGTTGAGCCAGGAATTTACATTTCGGCAAAAGATGTGAGCGCACCCGTTGAGCTTCGCGGAATCGGTATTCGTATTGAAGACAATTTGGTTGTTACTGAAACGGGCTGCGAGAATCTGACAGTGAGCTGCCCAAAAGAGATTACAGATTTAGAAGCCATCATCGGGAAAACTGCGCGCTAGAGAGCTTCATCCCGAAGCGCTTGGTTGGATCCTTGCGCTTTTTGTAAAAGCAAGATTGCAAACTCACTGTGGCGCCATTTGCGACAAAGCCTCCGCATCCTAGAGGCAATCCTATTAAAGTTCTTCACAATTGTAGGTTGGATGAGGACACCGCGAAGAGTGGTGTTATTTGTTTATTGAGCGAATGAGCGGCGTGAAACAATCACGCTCGCGACGTCTTCACTCGCAAAAAAGGGGTATCAAATGGATTTACTTACTGTGTTGCTCGTCATTCTCGTTCTTTCGGCTATCGGTGTTTTCCCTTCTTGGGGATACGCTTCGCACTGGGGTTATGCTCCAGTTGGCGGCGTTGGCGTCCTTTTGTTGATCGTGCTTGCAATCATGCTGATGGGCCGTGGACGCAACCGAATTTAGCCTTGTGCGGCCGAAGTTTAGGTCGGACATAATCAGGTCAATAGCTCCGAGGCGCAGCAGCCGTAATTTAATTAAAAGTTTCAGTATTTGGGATCAGCGTAAGAACGCTGATCTGAAGTTGGGATCAGCGTTAGAACGCTGATCTCTGGTCGAGTCCCCAGGCGCACCGGGGGACCCCAAGTGCCCGTTCCTGGGCTTACATATATATGCATTTTATTTCTTGTAAATAAACCTTGATAATATTGGTGCACCTTGCGAACTACGAGATTCCACGGGAAAAACTGTCCACCGTGCGTGTGACCAGAAATTTGCAAGTCGAATCCTAATTTTTCGGCGCGATCGGCGATCCCCGGTTGGTGTGCAAGTAAAATTTTATAGTCTGCTGATTCACAGCCCCGAACCGCAACTTCGGGCTTAGGCCCGTCTGTCGCATTTGAAATTGCCGACGCCGGATCAAGGACTCCCGCAATCGCCAAAGTGGCGGTTGATCTCTCCGGATTTCCGTTTTTAGATTCAATCTTTAGAACTTGATTTTCGTTGAGCAGAACTTGCATTCCCATTTCGGCCATGATTTCGATCCAACGTTTTCCGTCAGAATAATATTCATGATTTCCGGTGACATAAAAAATCCTGTGTTTTGCGCGTAAGGCTTTGAGCGGCGCAAAATCTTTCGCGTAAAGAACAGGATCACCGTCGCCAATGTCGCCTGTCAGGACAACAATATCAGGTTCGACAGAATTCGTCATTTCCACAACCTTCTGAACATAATTATGATCGATGGTCGGACCGATGTGCAGATCTGTGATTTGCGCAATCTTAAATCCACTCAAAGCATTGGCGGCAGCCGGATGAATGGCCTGAAACAATATCGGAATCCTCTTGATGAAAAGTCCCCGTGCGGCCGTCGTTAAGCCGAAGGCAAGCATCACCGTCGCAATCACGGGGGCTGCAAGTGTCGCTTCACCGCCGAGCAGAAATGTTTCATTTGCAGGTGAGATGAAGTGAAAGAGCAGAGCGAAAAGGTCGCGCAACAAAACCAAAGGAAGAAGAAAACTCGCGGTAGCCATGCTGATGTAGGCAATCCATTGCGGCACCGAAGGGCGAGGGTTGGTCGCCGTCTTGCGCCTTGAAGCAAAGTAGATCACTGGATAAGTGATGATCCCCAAAACAGGAATCAGTACAAGAAACCAAGCGACTCCTGGATGCTCAAGACCGCGACCAAGACTCCACGCCATGTAAACGTAAAGCAGCAAAAGCACGGAGATCACAGTCACGAGGAAGCGCAGATTTCGAGTTTTCATACTGAAAGCATGAGTCCTCACACGCGCACGTCAAGGTCTACAACGATGACAGTTTTCTGAATTGGTGAGAGAGCCATCCCCGACCGTTGGCTTCTTCGCGGAGCTTTTGTTCTTCGTCAAAAA
>JAYVND010000460.1:0-4433 GCA_043758635.1 Bdellovibrionales bacterium | reverse complement strand
GAAAACGTCGCCAAAATTGATCCAGGCGAGTCGGCAGTTTATCGACAGGTTCTGGAAGAAGGCGACGCCGACTTAATCCTTGGTCACCACCCTCACCGCGCGCGCGCCGTAGAACTGGTGGGACGTAAACTCATTTTTTATAGTCTCGGAAATTTCTTAATGCTCGGAGCGGCCGATCTTACGACCTACCCGATGCCAGATAATTACGGGCTTTTCGGAAAATTGCATCTCTCATGGGATCCAGTTTCAAAAAGATTGGTCGCTCAAGCAGTCGAGGCGATCCCGCTGACACAGATGCAGATGCAACCGCACCCCTTTTCTCCGAGTGAGTCCGCAAAACGCGTGGCGGTGCTCAATGCCGCAGCGACTTCAGAACTTGCGCAGGGTGGAGTGATCTTTCAACTAGATTCGAACGGACGCGGAGTGAAGTGTCTTGGCAATCAACCCGAAGCACGCGCGGCCGCAGTCTGCGGTGCGGCTGCAAGCCATTAATCGCCCGATGCACATGCTCTTTTCTGCGCGTTGGCTTGGCTGACGAAACAGTTTAGTTCTGCAAAGATTCAGGTGGAAGTTCGGGCGAATCTCCAGCTAAGAGAGATTGCGTGATTTCGTTGGCGTCAAACACCGACCCATCGGGACGGAAACGAATGACCCACGTGCGATCAAACATTTTGCTTTTCCAGTCGGGCGGATTGTTCACGCCAAATGCCTCTGCGAGTCCCGGAATCTGATCGTGCACCCAAGACATAAAAACGGTTCGACCATTGAACGCGCGATTTCTCATGATGTAGCGAGCGGCCAGCATCTCGTCGTTCTTTCCAAAATCTGCATTTACTTCTTCGCCTAGCGCATCCGCGAGGGGCGTTGCTGTCTCGAGCGCCCGAGTGGAGTGATCCCGCTTCGGGCGAGCCGCAAAAACAGCAACAGGTAAACCATATTGATTTAGTTTAGGATTTCTCTCCACGTATTGGACCAACGCCTGGGCACGCTCCCTCCCACGCGGCGAAAGATTCGTGTCTTCATCCGTTATCTTCTCGCCGTGACGCACAATGATCACCTCGGCAGGAACAGCCTGTGCCTTCGCTAAAAACACAACCGTCGCAACTGCTGTCAACAAGACTGCGGCGAAGAAACGAGTCGTACACTTCGCGCTGGTCGCGCTGGTCGCAGAATTTAAACTTGCTGGCGTACAGCCGCGAAAGGGAGAAGGCGAACTAAAGAACGGCTTTGATGACGAGATCAAATTTGACTCCACGAAAGAGGGATGTCCCAAAGGTAGGAGAGTCTTAGCGCAAAGAGTATCACAGAGAAGAGTGACGGCCGGCCCTAACCGAATCCTGTCATAAGAAGAAACGGATCTAAAATCAGAGGGGAAAACGACAAGATGCATCACCGCTTGCGGGACATCGATCCACCGCGGTTTTCAACGGACGCCGCCAATAATGTAACGGATGCCGCAGCTTGCTACGCAAAAAAATACGATTGCCATGACCAACTCTTTTCAGTCGACCAGCAATTACGCTGCGGCAGTCGGATTCTTCACGCTCAGCCCTCCTGATCTTTCGGCTCGTTTTGAGTCGAAATAGTGATTCAAAAGTCCAGCCACGTCGTAGACAGTTACAACCCGTTTATCGCGAAAGCCGCGGCAAAGAATGCCCGACTCTGACACTTCGCTTTTTGCAACTTCCAACTCACTGATTTCTAACACACGTGCCACTGGGATCCCAAACAGTCGTCCCTCCCTCTCGGTCACAATGAACTGGAAGCGCTCATCAAAAGCAGGCACTTGCTCGATCGGCAGAGGCTCAATTGGGAAGACTCCCGCCGGCGATCCTGATAAGGTTGCGGACCTCGGCACTCGAATAATCTCTGACGCAATTAGCAGATCGTCGAGGGACTTTAAGGTCAATGAACGGCCACGATACGGAATGAGTTGTGGACCAGGTCTCGCTTTCATTGCCTGCATCGCGATCTGTATACTTTTCCATTCAAACTCTTCTATGCGATTGATCTCGTCGGCAAGAAGCGCCCCTAAACCGAGCGTATTTGATTCGAAGAGCAGGACCCGTTCGGTGAGCGTGTCTTTTTCAACTTTTCCATCGCCTGGCAACGAAGAATCCGAGACTTCTGCGACTTGCGAATGAAGTCCTACTTTTTCGATTATCCCATTGCTATAAAGAATCAATCCCACCGTTCCATCATCGAGAAATGTCGCGCCTTGATAGAGCTTCTGAGGATTGATCTGAAAAGGCATCGCCTTGATCACGGTGTCTTCGACATCCAAAATCTCTTGCACGCGAAGTCCTAGCTTTTGCCCTGTCGTTGAGGACTGCACAATGACAAGAGTCATCCTCTCAACTTCTTGCACAAAAAGTGTCGAAGCTTCGCCGTTCGAATGGTTTAATATATCGTTGAGCTCAGCAAGCGGGATCAATTCACCTTCAAGAAAAAGTACGGCTCCACCTTCGAAACGGCGAATGCGTTCGTCATCATTGCTCAACTGCAAAACTCGCAGAACATCCTCTTCCAGAATTCCAAATTGATCCTGCCCAGCTCTTACAAAGAGGCAATTTGTGATTAACACCGAGCGTGGAACTGGCAGTGTGAGCGTGAACTTCGAGCCTTGGCCCGGCTTCGACTGGATGGTAATTTTGCCCCGAATCGATTCGACAACAGATTTAACGAGTGACATACCAACTCCACGCCCTGAAATATCGGTGACTTTTTGTGCGGTCGAAAATCCGGGCTCAAAAATCATCGAGTAGACGGAGTCCATCGGAAGCGCCTCGGCTTCGGCTTGGGTATGACTGCCGTTACGTACAAGTTTCTCTCGAATCGCTACAACATTTAAACCGCGGCCGTCGTCCTTGATTTCTACAATGACCTGCTCATTCATGAGGCGTGAAGTGATTTCGATGGCACCCGAGCGTTTTTTTCCAAGCGCCTCTCGGTCATCGGGCATCTCAAGACCATGATCTATGCTATTTTTCACGATATGCAGAAGCGAATTCGTCAAGACATCGGCAATCGCAGTGTCGATGCGAAGTTCATCGCCGATGACCGTTAGCTGGACGTCTTTCCCAAGACCCATCGAGACCTCTCGAACCGCGCGCGGGATGGGTTTCAAAACCGCGCGAACTGGAATCTTGCGCATCTCCGAAATCTTTGACTGCACACCTACGTTCACCTTATGAAGCTCCTCTAGAAGCTCCACGAGCATCGCAATCTCTTTGTCACCAGAGTATTGCTTCTCAATCGAACGAACGCATTTATTTAGCATATTCCGAATGACTGTCATTTCGCCAGAGATATGCATGAACTCGTCGAGCATTGTCACGGGCACACGGATTTCGGCTGGCTGGTTTCCAGCGCGAGCGGATTTCGCTTTCGGATCACCCTCGGCTTCGGTGTCACCACCTTTGACAACAACTGTCGAAGCTTTAGAAAAAATCTCATTGAAAGCAGCCTCAGCATCGACTTGGCGATGCGAGCCACTCTTGAAATCCGCGACGAAGCCCTTAACTAAATCAAGTGCCGCTAAGAGTTGCGAGATTACATTTTCATCGGCCGCCATGTCGCCGCGTTGAAGTTTCTTGAGCACGTCTTCAAATCGATGTGCAAAATGATGCATCGTTTTAGGCTCGAAAAAGCTGCTGGCACCTTTGAGCGTATGAACAAGACCAAAGAAATGATTGATGGTGTCCATGTCCCGTGGATTTTGATCGAGGTTCATGATCAGATCCTCTGCTCGCTCCACCAAGTCTTCGCTCTCGGTTATAAAACCTTTTAAAAGCTCATCGTCATCTCGGATATCGGCAACTCGCACCAAGGCGTTTTTTGCGATCACTTCCATGAGATGATCTGAATTTGTTTTATCGACAAAGCCTGCGATTTTAAGTTCTAGGCCCCGCAGAGCCATCTGAGTATCGACGTAGCCCGAAAGAATGACGAATGGAATTTTAGGTGCGATCAACGCCACACGTTGGCGGAATGCGAAGCCGTTCATTGCCGGCATTTGAAAATCTGAGACAATCATTGCAAGACGAGAAAGATTCGTCGAAATGTAAGCCTCGGCTTCAGCAACCGAAGTTGTTGCGCAAACAATAAAGCCGAGATTCGTCAGGTTTAGTTTGTAGGTTTCAAGCAAAATGGGGTCATCATCCAGATAAACAACGTGGACGGGCCCAGAGCTTGCGAGCTCCGTCTTGATTTGTGTCTTGATTTGCGTCTTGGCTTGAGCTGCCTTGGCTGCCGTCGTGGTGCCGTCTGAGTTGCTCATAATCCCCGTCTCTGATCAAAGTGATGCGTTGTAAAACTAAGCTGCACGAACCGCTGCCGAATTTACTTTCAGTCTGTAAAATAAGGCATCTTCACCGCGAACCGTATCGAAAGCCTCCGAAAGTCCCAGCATGCTTTCGCCAGCGCCCATCACT
>JAYVND010000459.1:0-4443 GCA_043758635.1 Bdellovibrionales bacterium | reverse complement strand
GTCTCTACGTTTTGGTCAAACGAATCCAACTCCCCTTTAGCGCCATCTTCCTCGCATTCGGGATGTTTATTGCAGCCTGCGGTGCAACACACTTTATGGAAGTGTACAATCTTTGGTACCCCAATTATTGGCTGGCCGCATTTATCAAAGTCGTCACGGCAATTGCATCAGTTGCGACCGCTACCATTATGTTTCCGCTTTTTCCAAAGGTCGTTGGTTTTGCGACTGCGGCTCGCCTGTCGGAAGAACGAAAGCGCCAGCTGGAACTCGTGAATCACGAGCTGCAAGTGAAAACTGAAATGTTGATGCAAACCAATCGTGAACTCGAGGCCTTTAGCTACTCCGTCTCACATGATCTTCGGAGCCCACTTCGTGGGATCGATGGCTTCAGTCGTGCCATCGTTGAAGACTACGGAAGCCAGTTGCCAGAAGAGGCTAAAGTTTATTTGGGTTACGTGCGCTCGGGTGCGCAGCGAATGGGGCAGATCATTGATGATTTGTTGAATCTCTCACGCATGACTCGCCTCGAACTCAAATATCAGAAATTTTCGCTCACAAAGATTGCCGAAGAGACTTTGCAGGTTCTCAAAGAGCGCGAGCCGGAGCGTCAAGTTGAAATATTTATTCAAGCCGGACTCGAGACACTGGGTGATGCTGGACTTCTGCGGATCGCACTTGAGAATTTGCTCTCGAACGCTTGGAAGTTCACCGGCCGCGTTTCGCAAGCTCGAATCGAATTTGGGGCGATGAAGTCCGAAGCCTCAACCGAGCCGTTATACTTTGTTCGCGACAACGGAATTGGTTTTGATATGACATACTCTCACAAGCTCTTCGGCGCGTTTCAGCGCTTGCACAGCGAAGA
The DNA here is from genome assembly GCA_043758635.1 of Bdellovibrionales bacterium. Lineage (GTDB taxonomy): Bacteria > Bdellovibrionota > Bdellovibrionia > Bdellovibrionales > JAMPXM01 > JAYVND01. Next base: position 3,581 of record JAYVND010000459.1, on the reverse strand, counting down.
AGAATTCGCCGGCACCGGAGTGGGCCTCGCTACGGTGAAGCGAGTGATTGATCGACACTTTGGCACGATTCGCGCTGAATCGGCTCCGGGAAAAGGTACGACGATTTATTTCAGTTTGGGAGCCGACAGTGGAAAAACGTAAAGTTTTACTTTTGATCGAAGACAATAAGCAAGATGAGATCCTCACCTTGCGCGCGCTCAAACAAAACGGTCTTCGGAACGAGGTCGTCGTTTGCCGCGACGGAGTCGAAGGACTTGAATGGCTTTTTTGCACGGGCCGGTATGTGGACCGAGACAAAACACTCTCGCCACATGTTGTGCTGCTTGATTTAAAACTTCCAAAAGTTGACGGACACGGAGTTCTGCACGCCATTCGAGCCAATCTCGAAACCAAACGTCTGCCGGTCGTGATGCTCAGCACTTCGACCGAAGAATCCGACATTGCTCAAAGCTACGACAATGGTGCGAATAGTTACGTGCAAAAACCCGTAAGCTTTGAGAAGTTTTCCGAGGCGATTCAACGTCTGGGAGTTTACTGGCTCTTCACCAACGAAACACCAAATTCAAATGCAGCTCCTTCCGAGCCGTCGCCAAATCGCTCGGTAAATCGCACGACCGAACGCACAACAGGTCACTTGAAATGACGGCGCTCGAACTGACGGCGTTCAAAAGGCCGCTTCGTTTTCTGTTTGTCGAAGATTCCAAAGAGGACATGCTTCTCCTGATTCGAGAGCTCAAGCGCGCAGGCCTTGAATTTGAACACACCCAATCCACTTCGATCGGTGATCTACGGGTGAAGCTTCAAGACAACTGGGATGCGATCTTATCCGATTATAATTTGGCAGGATTCAGTGCTTCTGATGTCTTGAAGCTCGCAGCACAACTGCGCATATCGGCTCCCGTCATTGTGATTTCGGGCGCAGTTCGCGAAGAAGATGCCGTCGATCTCATGAAGCTCGGTGCGAAAGATTTTGTTCGCAAAGACAACCCGGTTCGCTTCGTTCCGGCAATTCTGCGCGAGCTTCAAGAGAGCGAGCAACGTCGCTTGCGACAAAGTGCTGAGGCGGCGCTCGAAACCAATCGTGAGCTGACATCTAAAATCTTAGTCAGCACGCAGGATTGTTTTTTCGTGCTCGATCTTGAAGGCAACATTGAAATTCCGTCGCTCACGCCCAATCGGAATTTCTTTGCAGGTCAAAATCCAGTCGGCCGGCCGTTTGCAGAATTTTGGTTGCGACCCGAGGATCGAATGCTGGCAACCCAAGCCTACGAGCACGCTCTCCAGGGTGCATCGGGACAATTCGTTGGCCTTCAAGACGAGAGCGTTTGGTGGAGCCTTCTGATCTCTCCCATGTTTGAGAGTGGCGCGATCAACAAGCTTCTCGTGGTGGCTCGCGATATCTCCGAAGAGCGACGCGTGCAGGAGGATTTCCGTATTCAAGCCGTCGAACTCCAAAAAGCGCTCACGCTTGCAGAGTCTGCGAATGAAATGAAGACTTCCTTTTTAGCCAACATGAGCCACGAGATCCGCACTCCCATTGGCGCGATGATGGGCTTTTCAGAGCTCCTCACCGATAGCGAGTTGAGCAACGAAGAACGCGCCGGCTTTGCATCGGTTGTTAAGCGCAATGGAGAGAATCTCTTGCGCCTTTTAAATGAAATCTTAGATCTCTCTAAAATCGAGGCCGGACACCTTGAGATTAGTCTGCAAAAGACCTCCCTTAAAGTTTTGGTTCATGACGCCGTGGCATCGCTCTCAAAACGTGCCGACGACAAGGGTCTAAAACTGGTGGTTGAGGAGAGAATCAGCCTCGACAAAGATTTCAACACCGATCCGGTTCGGCTCACGCAGATTTTGACGAACCTCTTAGGTAATGCAATTAAGTTTACGGAAGTCGGCTCCGTCACCCTGGTGGTTGATTCTAAAATCGAAAAAATACGAGGCTCAAATCGAGAACTCCTGCACTTTTTAGTCAAAGATACCGGGATCGGAATCTCTGCCGAAAATCAGGACAAACTCTTTCGACCTTTCAGCCAAGGCGATAACTCTTTGAGCCGCAGATTTGGCGGAACGGGACTTTGTTTGGCGCTTTCCAAACGCCTAGCAGAGGCGCTCGGTGGGGACGTTTCGATTGCGCGAAGTGCTCCGGGCGAAGGAAGTGATTTCGCCGCATCAATCGTGAACCAAATTTAAAAAATCTAAAAAAGAATCGCCGCGGGAGCATCTCGCTGTCGCACTCGCGCCTAGCCGCGCGCTACCACTGTCGCGCGCTACCACTGTCGCGCGCTAACGCTCTCGCGCCTAGCCGCGCGCTCGCCGGCGCCAATCCTCTCCAACGAAGCTCAGCGACAACAGAACGACGAGGACGGCAAGCGCTGGGAAGAGCGCGAGCCACCACGCCGAGCTCATGTAGCGTTGGCCCTGGACAAGCATCTCGCCCCAGCTTGCAGTCGGAGCTGGCAATCCGAGGCCTAAAAAGTCGAGAGCTAGAAGCTCACTGAAATTGGCAATAATCATAAACGGAGCCAATGTGAAAACAGGCCCGAGCGAATTTGGCAGAAGATGGCGCACTAAGATCTGCCATTCGCTTGCTCCGTAGCCGCGGGCCGCTTCCACAAACTCAAGTTGTTTGATCTTTAAGACCTCGGCTCGAATATAAAGACTCAATCCCACCCAACCGAAAAAAACTGAAACAAGAATTAAAACTTTGAGCGATGCCGTAAAGAGACTCACCAAGAAAAGCAGCACAAAAAACTGAGGCACCGAGCTAAACATTTCGATAAATCTTTGCACCAAGATATCGGTCCAACCGCCCCTAGCACCAGAGAATCCACCGACCAGTAATGCCAATAGAACACAGCCCAGCCAGACGGCAATCGCAAAGAATATCGTGATGCGGGCGCCGTACAGCAGTCGGGCTAAGACATCGCGCCCTCGATCATCCGTACCTAGCCAATTGCTTCGACTGGGAGCTCCTGGATACCGATCAACGGTTAAATTACTTTCATAGGGAGACCATTCGTTGAGTGGCCAGATGGCGAACTCGGTTACGCTCTTTGTTGCCCGGAGCTCGCGGTAATCGGGAATGGCGCGGTCCATCTGTCCGAACGTATCGGCAGTTAAATCTTGTAGAATGGGAAAATACAATTTTCCTTTGTAACTCAAGACAATCGGCCGGCTATTGCACCAGAGCTCGGACGTGGCGCTCACACAAATTAGCACGCACAGAATAAAATATGAAACCTGGGTCCGCAGGTTCAAATCGCTGCCGAATGCTTTTCTCATCCATTTGAACGATCGCTCCAAACTAGTTGTCATAGGAAATCCGCGGGTCGACGATGACGTAAATTAAATCACCTAGGAGATTACCCAACAGCAAAGCTGCCGCCTGTAACACGGTGAGACCCATGATCAGATTGTAATCGCGCGACAGAATTGCCTCGTAACTCAAACGTCCAATTCCATTGAGTTGAAAAATATTTTCGATCAGCAGTGAGCCGCTCAAAAACACGCCGATAAAGCCGCCGATGCCAGTGACAACCGGAATCATTGCATTGCGAAACGCATCTCGAGTGAAGAG